>NZ_CP050831.1:3699372-4007653 GCF_012113595.1 Bacteroides faecium | reverse complement strand
TAGCTGCCATCGTGCCAGCGATACACCTGTACAGCAAGCAAGTTCTCTCCTTTTTTCAAATAGTTTGTCACATTAAATTCTGCCGGAGTCTTGGATGCTTTAGTCATCCCCACCTGCTGCCCGTTCACATAGATACGGGCGTAGCCGCTGATGGAACCGAAGTGCAACAACACTTCACGCCCCTGCCAGTTTTGAGGAACCGTAAATGTGCGCCGGTAAGTCCCCACAGGATTATCAACGTCGATATAAGGTGGATTGGGTGAAAACACATACTGAATGTTGCGGATTATCGGCTCACCGAATCCTTGGATTTCCCAGTTGGAAGGGACAATAATTGTATCCCAATCATTGTCGGATAAATCTGTACGATAAAAATCTCTTATGCTTTCTGCGATAGAGGGAGCATAAACAAATTTCCACGTACCATTCAACGAATATTGCCAAGGCGTTTTTTGGGGATTATCGTTCACTGCATCATCTGCGCGCTCGTAGAGGCGGAAGTCAGCGTGTGGTTTCTCTTTGTTCCACTCATATTGGGTGGGATTTTCCCACTCGTTGTTTTGCGCCTTTGCCGTTGGGGACAAACCACAAAAAAGACAGGAAAGGAATAATAAGGTAGAAAATAATCTATTTATCATAAGATAAAGGGTTGTAAGGGTTTCCATTGAGTAACGTCAAGGAGTTAAGAAGCCTAACCTCTTAACTCCTTGAAATCAGTAGGAAAATCTCAAAAAGTTATTCTTCAGTATACAATAATGTTCCAAACCCCAAATCACCGGCTTCGGCAGTACCACGCTCGCCATATCCTTCGGGGCGTTCTTTTTCGGCAAAAGCTTGCGAATATGGAGCATTCATACCTTTCACCTTGGCATAATGGTTGTAAAGGAGTTCCCATCCCGGACGGGCACGCCCCTTACCGTCGGCCGACACCTTCTCGTGCCAACCGTATTTGGGGTGATAGTAAGGTTCGAAAGGCATTTCCACATCTTCGGCCGAAGTTAAGTTGTACTTAGCCGTATATTCGCAGAGGTCGAGAATGATGTTGTCGTTGTAGGCAAAAAGGTCGATGCCCATGTTATAAGCTGTACGACAGAAGTAAGCGTGCAAGCCTACGTTGAGAGTAGCGTGCCCCTGGTCGCGTCCCATCTCCTGGCTCTGTGCCAAATGTCTGCCTTTCACTTTTCCCGCAGGATCCTCGTGCATACCTTTCACCGACCATTCGATACAGCCCATACCTTTTCCGTGATAGAAAAACTCCAAGGCTTGTTTAATCTTGGCATCGTCATCGTTCAGCACGCCGATAGAAAGAATGGTGAGCATGGCGGGCAAATCCCAACTCATCCAGCCAGAAATGGCTGAAGAATTAAAGTGGTTATCCAAGAAATCATCACAAATGGGATAGAACGTTTTATCCATCCATTTCTTGAAAACTTCAAAATCTTCGGTTTTCCAGCCTTCGTAATCCCGCATCAATTCAGCTGGAGCAGCAAACTGGTATCCGATAAATCCGGCGGCAAGCAGGCGATGGCTGTCGTCTGGCCATGTTTTATAATTCACCCCCTTACAAGTCTTAGCCCATCCGTTCAGAATTTTAACAGCTGCCTTGGCATAATCTTCATCTCCCGAAATTTTCCAGCGTACAGCCAACTGATAAGCGGCACCGGCATCGAAAGCGGCCGTATTGAAGTTGCCGCCTTGCGAGTGACGTACAATTTCTTCTTGCGGGTTTGCGTTGTAGCTCAGTTGGGCAAATCGGCTTTCGCACAATTTTTCCCAACCGCTAATCCAAGGTTCGGCACGTTCGTTCACTTTGCGGCGTGCGCGTTCAAAATCGGCTTCGGTGTTCACCAGACAAGGATGCTTGATGGTGTACTCATAATTTTCATTGGGGTTGATTTCGCGTTGCCATGGTTCGGGAGTTCCGTTCTCGAACTCAGCACTACAGCCGGTCAGCAACACAAGCGTTACGCTGCCCACGAAGGTATAAATCAGATTTTTCATACATTCAATTTTCATTTTGTTATTCAATCAGTTTCCAGAGAAAGTAAGATGCTATTGTTTACCACTTTCGTTCTTTATCAAATCTTTCAGTTCTTGTTCCGATTCGAAAGTCTTTATCCAATCCACATAGATGCTACCTGTTTCATTGGCTTCATACCAGATTTTCCAAAATTGAAGTTCCACCGTGTCGTACTTCGTCAATGAGGTAGGCATATACTGTTGGTTTTTGCCGAGGAATTTCTTCGTGAAGTCGGCGTAGAATACTTTGTATTCGCCGCAATCTACCACAGTCATGGCATTTTTTCCTTTATCGGTATCTTCGCCATATTTACCGGCTACGGTAATGCCGCTTCCGCCCCAAATGTCGAGATACCACTCTATACTTGTCGATGCTTCGAACACATTTTCGGGGAATTTCATTTTAAAGGCCAAGATGGGATAGTTGGTTACATTGAACCCAAAACCGCCGGTGCGACAAATGCGGACAGCTTTGTAAGTCTTATCTTCACCGGGGAAAATACGAAGTACTCCGTCATTCTCCATCCATTCAAATTCCCGGTGAGTGAAGTTTCCGAATGGCTGCCAGATGTTCTCGACAGTAAACTGGTCGTTCATTAAACCTTCGCTCACGTTGACACTCATCGTAGCTTTAACAGGTTTACCGTCACCATAGTCGGCCAAAGCGGTAATTACTGCATTGCCATAAGCCTTCGCCACGAACCGGCCTTTTTCATCAATCTCTACAACATCCGGTTTACTGCTTTCCCATACGATGTACGAAAGCGTAGCATCTATCGGCGTTACATTCATCTGCGGAGTGTAGGTTTCGCCCAAAGCCAGCTTGTCTGCTTCTTTCACAAATTCCATACTTTCGATATAGATAATGGGCTTCACCTTAATTTCAAACTCTTTCGTGAAATGTTTGTCGTCGGTAGCGGTAACTTGGATGCGTGCCTTTCCTTCGGCTATGCCCTTCACCTCGCCTTTTTCATTGACGGTGGCTTTATCGGGAGTAAGGCTTTTCCAAATCAACCCGGGGTAAGTGGGGTCGGCCGGGGTAGTCTGCCAAGTGAGGGGCAAAGTTGAGGTTACAAACACTTCGAGGTCTTCGTTAGTGAGATTGATATCAGTGATGTGAATAATTTCGTTTACTACCTTCACATTAATGGTCGAAGTGGCAGAATAGCCCACAGCCGGCTTGGCCGAAATTACCGTACTACCGGCCTTCACTGCCGTGATGCGTCCTTCGGCATCTACGGTAGCCACATCGGGCACAGTCGATTTCCATACCACCTCTTTGTTGAAAGCCTCATCAGGGCCTACGGTATATTTTATCAAAGTGTCAGTGCCTATCAGCAGAGGCAGTTCGGGGGTCACTTCAAGGTTGATTTCCTTAACGAGCACTCTCTCTTCTAAAACAGGGGATACATCGTCATCGTTGCACGAAACGGTCATCATTAAGCCAGCCGTCATCAGTGCTGCAAACGCACCCTTTTGAAGTATATTTTTGTATGTCATAATTCGATTACTTTATAAATGAACAATGAATGGATTATTGGTTCCAACCCGGATTTTGTTTCAAGTTGGAGTTCAGTTTGAGCTGGTCGGTGGGCAGTGGCAATAAGTAATGCTTTTCGTGCCAGTTGCGTCCTTTCTCGTGGATAATGCAACCTTCGCCATCTTTGTCCTTAAAGGAAGCATCAGGCCATCTGTTTTCAAAATCGGTACCTTTCCACTTCACACCGGTGAGGTTCATCGGCATTTCGTCTTCGGCCGTTTTCCAACGCTTCAGATCATCAATGCGGAAATTCTCATCGAAAAATTCGATGGTACGCTCACGACGAATCTCTGTGCGCATATCCAAATTATTTGCCGTAACAAAGTCGTTAGTCAAGTCAGGCATTTCGGGGTTGATGCGTTTGCGTGTCAGGTTCAAACTGATGGCTAAGTCTTCATCCGATATTTGTCCATCGCGTTCAAACACGGCTTCGGCATAGTTCAGCAATACCTCAGCATAGCGGATAACGGGGAAGTCATAGGCTTCCATACCGGTAGGCACTCCGTCGCGTTCGCTACACCACTTGTGGGGAAAGTAGCCTGTACCCGTTTGAGGCATGAAGTTCCTATGCGAGGCATTGGCTATTTCGGCAGCATTGCCGCTCCAATCGATGCGTCCGCCGTTTGTACCCCAGTAAGTCTGTCCGGGCACCATAAGCTGATTGTTCATGCGGTTGTCGCGATTTTTATATTCATCATCCACTTTCGTGTAATTCCACGTTTGGGGATTGATGGGCAATCCATTGCTTTGCAGATACATATTAGCCATTTTTCGAGTAACGTACAAGGCATTGCCCAAACGCCCTTGTGTGATGTTGAAGCCGATAGAATTGATTACAGGGTCGTGGCGGCGGGTAAAGATATACTCTTTATTACCTGTTTTATTGATACTGGCAGGATTCGACTTTTCATTCTCCAAGATAAAGAGATATTTGTAGGCTTCCGTACCCAATTCTTGAGGAGCAAAAAGCTCGAATGCTCCGCCCACCATTACATCATGAGCCGCCTGTGCTGCGGTATTGAGCAAATCTTTTATACGTTCGGTATTTTGACCACCATTATGGAATTTCTCCCATGTACCTTCATAGAGGGCTACACGTGAAAGAAATGCCAAAGCAGCTTCGCTGGAGAGGCGACCTTCGTCGCTGCTGCTGATAGCCTTATCGACGGGTAATAGTTTAGCGGCTTCTTTCAAGTCGTCAATGATGAAGTCAGCCACCTCGGTACGCGGATTGCGGGCCTTCTGCATCTCAGGCGAGTCGATGTCGAGCGGCGTGCGGGTAATGATAAGGTCACCGTAGGCCTGCAACAACTCGAAGTAACAATAAGCACGGAAGAAACGGGCTTCCCCCACCGAAATGGCGATGTCGGCTTGTTGTTCATACGCATCGGCTTGTTGCAATAAAGTATTGGTTTGACGAATACGATTGTAATTGTCGGTATAATGTTTGTCGGATGACGGAATACTGTTCGTTCCATTACTATAGATATTCACCGTGCTACCGGCAAACAAGTCCGAGCGAATATCAGCGTGCTGACTGTCGTCGAGCCATCGAAAGTCGGCCGACCAGCCGTAGAACTGGGTAGCAAAAAGTTTGAAGTGTTCGGGCGACTTCCAATAGTTGGTATCCGCCAATTGCGTCTTGGGCTCAAGGTCTAAACACGACTGCATGGTCATGGCGCAAATGATTCCTAAAATATATGCTATTTTTTTCATTGTTATCTTCAATATTAAGAATAAAAATTAGAATGTGGCATTCACACCGAAAGTCACGGTGCGGTTAAACGGATAGCGTTGCTTGTTTTCCACTTTGCGGGTGGCTTCGGGATCCCAACCATCGGTGATATACGATTTTTCCCACAAGTCAGCGCCCGATACATAAATGCGCAGGTTGCTGATGAAACCGCTCTTATTCATCCATGCCTTTGGCAATGTGTAACCTAGTACAATCTCTTTGAGACGCAGATAAGCTCCGTTATCGGCCGACCAGGTAGAGGGAATGTAGTTGTAGTTATTGATGTCATTACTGTTTGAATAAGTAGGAAAATGATTGTTAGGAGTTTCAGGACTCCATACATTACCTACCGACTGGTTGGTAGTGTTCAGCCAAATAGCTTTGAAAGGCACTTTCCAAGAGTCAATTTCACGATAGATGGTACGCTTGCCCACACCTTGAAACACGGTATTGAAATCGAATCCTTTCCACTCGCATCCGAAATTAAACGAGAACGAATATTTGGGGTCGTCGGAACCGAGAAATACAAGGTCGTCTTGTGTCAGTTTGCCGTCTTTGTTCACATCTTCATACATGTGGTCGCCCAAACGCAAGTTGGCAGGTAGGGCGATAGAATTGCTGCCCACATATTTGTCCACGTAATAGTCCAGTTGTTCTTGGTTTTGTACTTTGCCCACGTAGCGGTAGCCAAACACCGAGTTGAGTGGATAGCCATTCACAGCTTCGTTATAACCTGCGCTCACTACGATGTTACCTCCATCAACGAGTTTGTTGGTCATATAGGTTAACGTACCGCCAACGTGGTAGTTGAAACCGCCTATCTTGTCACGCCAAGTCAAGCTGGCATCGTAACCATTGGCTTCAAACTTACCGCTATTAGTACTGGGAGCGGTTCCACCCAATACACCGGGGTGCAGACGCGAAACCAGCATATTGTCGTTTTTCTTTTTAAAGACCTCGAACGTACCCGTAAGGCGATTGTTGAGGAATCCAAAGTCAATACCCAAGTTATAGTTGTAGATACGTTCCCAAGTACGCACGGTGCTCACCAGTCCGGCAGATTCCACATAGGTTCCTTTCGAGTTGCCCAACAAAGCGCCGCTGTTCGATTTGTAGTTGTAAAGTTGGATGCCGTCATAGCGTCCGATACCATTTTGGTTACCTACCTCACCATATGAGGCACGTAGTTTCAGTTCATTCACATAGTCACGCAAGTTCTCCATGAATTTTTCTTCAGTGATACGCCATCCGGCTGATGCGCCCCAGAAGAAGTTCCAGCGATTCTTGGGCAAAAATTTCGAAGAGCCGTCGTAACGAGCATTCACTTCGACCATATATCTCGACTTGTAGTTATAATTCAAGCGACCGAAATAAGAGAGAATGGCTTCCTCCCAACGGTCTACTTTGTCTATGTAGATTTGTCCTTTACCGTTAAGCGATTCGATTGCCGCTTCCACGTCCATTGCTTTGGTGCCGCTATAATCGTAAGCGGCATAGTCGTATTGCACACCTCCCATAAGCGATATGTCATGAACCTCATCAAATAATTTCTTATAAGTGAGGAAAGCTGATGCCGTGTAATTGTCGGTACGCGCAGAACTTTTAGTATACGATGATTTTTCTTTTGCGGGATAGGGAGAGTTCTCATTCAGAATTGGAGTGCCGTCGTATTGATACCAATCAACCGAAAGATATTGTTCGTCACGGGCCGCATTGTTCGTTGAGTATCCCAAAGTTCCCTGAAAATCAAGACCATCCAAAATGTTCACTTTCAAAATCTCGTTCACATTCATTGTGGTCACCACAAGTTTGTTGTCACCACCCAATTCGGCAGACCAGTTGGGGGTATGAATGCCTCCCCACGCATACGGTTTGCCATCAATAGTCGAAACCGGTAGCCCAGGCTGCGGTATGCTGCTACCCAATATACTACCAATCTGTGTAGGAGCCACTTGATGCTGACGACTAGCTGACATATTGGTTTCCAAGCTGATACGGTTGTTTATCTTGAAACTGTTGAATAAACGTACGTTATAGCGTTCGTTCGAGTTGTTCCCCCATTGCAGCGTCCCTTGGTCGTTCAAATACCCCAACGAAAGTCGGTAGGTCGATTTTTCCGAACCTCCGCTTACGCTGAGGTTATGCTGGGTAGAAGTGGCGTTTCCCCACAGCACATCAGTCCAGTTCATATCGTGAAACACAAAGTCGGCCACACCACGGAATCCTCCCGGAATGGGATCTTCATCGGGGTTGTTTCCACCATGCAGATTAATCCAACTCCCCTTCATCGCTTTGGCCAAACGGGCATAGCGCACCCAGTTGTCGTCTTCGCCATAGCCGTCATTCAAACGGGCTTGGAGCACACCGTCCGTCCATTCGTCCATGCTCATCATGCGAGGCTGCAAACCCACAATTTTACGTGTAACCGAACCGCTATATTCCACTCTGGTTTTGCCGGCATCGGGACGTTTGGTAGTTACCAAAATCACACCACCCGCTGCTTTTGCGCCATAAATAGCAGCCGAAGCATCTTTCAGGAAGTTAATGGTTTCGATGTCGTCGGCATTGAGTTGAGCCATCTCGCTGACACCACTGGCTGGTACACCGTCAATAATCAAAAGAGGTTCTACCTTGTTCTTTGAGACAGAGCCACGGATTGAGACACCCCATCCTTCTTCGCCGGGAGCAGCCGACGAGCGGGTGATGCGTAAGCCCGGAACCTGACCTTGCATAGCCGAGAGCGGATTGGCCACTGTACCTTTGTCCTTAAAAAGTTTTTGGTCGACCACTGTTACCGAGCCTGTCAACGATTCTTTTTTCTGAGTACCATAACCTACCACAACAACTTCATCCAGCACCTCTGTATCTTCGTGCATGATAATTTTAGCCAGATTCGTCCCTTTTACAGAAACTTCCAACGTCTTATAACCAATAAAAGAAATCACTAACGTACCACCTGATACATTATTCAAAGTAAAGTTTCCATTCATATCCGTTATCGTACCATTGGTAGTGCCTTTCACTTTGACATTGGCACCAATAACAGGTTCGCCATAGGAATCCACGATTTTACCTTTGATTGCCCCAGTCTGCGAAACAGCCTGCACTTCTCCCACATTGGCAAATACCGCCTGCGGAGCACCTGTTACAAGGGCAGAGGCCATCACCGTAGAGAATAGAAATCTTCTCGATGAGAATCTGAAGAGATTTTTTTTCATATACATAAAATTTAAAACTAACATTTATACTATTTATTCTAATATTAGATACACTGTTGGATATACTCACGGATTTCTTTCCGACTGATAAACAAGTGGTTTTCCACCGTACGGGAAGAAATTCCCAATTGGGCGGCAATATCAGCCGAGGATTTATTTTCGAAACGACTCATGATATAAATCTTCCGACGTTGTTCAGGAAGCTGATTGGCTCTCTCCCATTCACATGTCAATAGATTATTGGCAATGATCTGGCTCTCCACTTCATTGGTACAAGTAGGAATCCGGTCGAAAAGATATGATGTTACTTCTTGAGCTTTGTAAAAACGACGCAAATAGTCCGTTACCAGATTCCGGCAAATCGCGAATATAAAATGTTTCACTGTTTCCGGACGCAATATCTGCTTATAGTCCATCAAACGCAAAAAGACATCTTGTGACAGGTCTTTTGCTTCTTCGTCCTTACCTATTTTATAATAGATATAAAGATAAACGGAATGATGATAACTCTTATAAGAGTCAGCAACCAGTTGAGTGGATTTCATGTTTATATTTTCCATTGCTTAGATTTTTGTTTATCATTACGCTGGCAAATATAAATGGTAAATACGGAAAAGAAACAATAAAAAAGGGCGGATAGATTTCATCCTATTGGAAGGGAAACAGAAGTCATAATACCTACTGGTAATCAATTAATTAGACAACAGTAAGCTAGAGTCTCAAATTATTATATGAGACTCCGGCAATCAATCTTCATTAGTTCGTCCTATACTTTGGACGTATTCGTTCGGGGTTATTCCAGTCGTCTTTTTAAAATAACGGAAAAAGGAAGTACGAGAACTAAAACCACACAGTTCAGCTAAAGCACTTAAGGTATATTTTGAATATTCATCCTCATTAAGCAACCGTTTAAACTCAGCTATACGGTAATCATTCAGATAATCATAATAATTCTTGTTCAAGAACTGATTAAACACGTAGGACAATGTATATGGAGAGACGTTCAATACTGACGCCAAATCCGCAATCTTTAAATCAGGGTTAACATACAGTCTTTTTTCCTGCATCAGCATATCCAGTTCGTTTGCCAGCCGATGACATTCTTCCATACTCACATTGCTCTTTCTGTATTTTTCTTCAACTATCGGTTTTCCGGTTTCTATGGCGTCCGCCGCAAGAGCCGGAGAGTTCTTTTTTCTCCGGTAATAAGCATAGCTTAAGCATATTATTGCAATCAATAATAGAATTATTCCCCATAAGGTCGCGTTAAAAGAGGAAGCAATAGTCACTGATAAACAGATTTCCGAACCGGGCTCACCAATCCGACGGATTTTGAATTGATATTTCCCGGAAGACAGGTCATAATAAGTCAGTTCGGATTTACCACCCAACAACTGCCAATCATCATCCATCCCTTCCATTTTATATTCATAAGACATATATGCAGGATCGGAATAAGTAAATCCGGAGAAACAGATAGTCAGATTCTTGTGCGACGGTTCCAAAGAGACTTTATAGAGATGCTGTTCTCTCTGTATAGCAGGATGATAAGGTTCTTTACCATTCACATATACATCTGTAATAGCCAGGGGATAACTATTTTCTTCATTTATATCACGTAAATCCCTGGTCAAATAAATCAATCCTTTGGAATTACCAAACCAGATTGTTCCCGAAGCATCTATTACAGGGAAACAGGTGATAAAAACAGAGCTCGGCAAGCCGTCCACAAAAGTATAAGGAACAATTGTATTTTTTTTATCATAACGGTACAAGCCCTGATTCGTACCAATCCACAGCCACCCTTCACGGTCTTCGATCATAAACATGGCGTCTTTCCCTTCCAAAAGAGTACCCGGCTGGAATCTTCGGAAATGAGTCATTGACAAATCGGAAATAAAAATGGGGCCTTTATCCGGAAGGAAATAGAGTTCGTGGGAAGAATCTTCATATACTGTCCTGATTTTCTCTTTATGTATAAAGCCTTCGGGGAATACATCTGATTTTATACTACGAGTGGAAGGATCCCAGATACATAAACCGGTAGCCGTACAAATCCAGCCCTTTCCTGTAGAATCAAAGCATATATCAAGCACATTCCCTTCCGGCAGTTTGGAGTTCGAACTGGTATAGTGATTGAGTTGTTCGCCATCTTTATACTGATACAAGCCCATTGAAGTGGCAATCCACAGACAACCGTCATTGTCCGACTTGATGCAGAAAACATGTCCTTTCACAAAAGGAGACTCCGAAGGTTCAAAATCACGGATAGTTAATGTAGAAGAATCCAGTATATACATGCCACCACCATACGTACCGATATAATACTTTCCTTGAAACGGGTAAATGCACATTATCATATTAGAGCGTAATTGGGGTGACTTGAAACTCCTAAAACGCCGATTCGTCTCATCAACATAAAAGAGGCCATTGCGGGAACCTATCAATCTTTCATTCTCATTGATAGCTATGGCCCGTACCGGTATGTCTTTTGAGTCAAAATAAGGAGAATAAGAATAGGTAGAGAAAAGCCCGCTCTGATACAGTGTATAATCAAGTCCCAACTGATAGAATCCAACCCATATCAATCCTTCCCTGTCCACCAGCAATGAATAGACAGAGTTAGAGCGGATTCCGCCATTAGTACCGGGTTCATAGCGGAAAGATTTCATAACCTTATTTTCCTTGACAGATACAAAATGCACTCCATTTCCATCTGTTCCAACATAAAGTATATCTTTTCCGTCACCCGACAGAGAGGAAATTACATTGCATCCCAAATCAATCCAATTATCCCTGAACTTCCCTGTCGGTATATCGAAAACAACCACTCCATGTTCCATTGTCCCTAAATAGAGCCTGGAACCAATTCGTGCCATTTTCCGATAAGTATAATCCTGTCTATCATTGTCACCGCATGGACATAAAGTTATTTTTCGGGTAGACAGATTCATTGAATATAGTTTGGAGCGAGTCAGAATCCATAATGTATCCTTTTCTCCCATATTCAAATCGACTATGAAATTATCCGATGACCACATATCCGCATTAATAGTAATCTGCTCCATTTCATTATTTTTGCAGACAAACAATCCTTTTTCACTGCCAATATATAAGGTTCCCTGCGCATCGGTCAATAAAGAACGAACTCCGAATTTTATCACTTCAGCAACAAACGGTTCTAATTTACCGGATTCTTTATTTATCCGCCAAAGGCCCATATCGTTTCCCACCCAAATCCGGTTGCCTTGCGTTTCTGCAATCACATTCACCCATTTCAGTTTCTCATCATCTCCGAATATCGGATAATGCTTAAAACGAAAGCCATCAAAACATTCAACTGACGTAGCTGTTCCAATCCAAAGATAACCTACGGAGTCTTTATACAAGGCACTGACCGTTAAATCAGATAATCCATTTGTTTCTGACAGGCCACGGAAGGAATAAGAAATCGGATAGGCAGACAGAGAAAAAGAAATAAATATAAGGCTTGTTATATGTCGTATCAGATTATTCATAGGATTCATATTTGATGAAACAATGCAAACCTACATAAAATATCCCGAATTTTATGTAGGTTTATACAAAAACAAAACACATTCCTCATTAAAAATGAGTGTTAATCTACCAGCTTTATACTCAATTGGGATTGTTTATAAACAACAGGAATTCTCTTATTATTAACCTCTACTCTTATTGGCTTCTTCTTACTCCTGAAACTAGCATTTATCTTCGGCTGTCCGTCTGTCCAAAGATTCAGCTTCTTATCCTCTTCCTTTTGGATGACAAACAACTTAGCCAAAGAAGAAAAATAGGTTTCTTTATCACGCCTTAATGCACTGCCATGACAGATAAAGAAATCTTTGGCGTCTTTGGCTTCCGTTCCTTCGGGATAAGAAACTGCAAACATATAGGCATCTGTCATCCAGCCGTCCGGCATAATCCATGAGTTGCTGTGCATCAGTCTGCCGTCTGCTAATTGATTAATATAAAGATCAGTCACTTTCCCTTTATGACGGATACGAAGCCCAATCCAATCTTGTCCTTCCCGCCGTTCCATTTGCGGCAGGTCTTTTTCATTGGGAGTCTCCTTCAAAATAATAGCTGTCAGCCCTTTTACTCGATTGACTTCTGCCGGCAAATGAAATGAATAATAGGTTTCAGTACCTTTCAAATCTTCAGTTGGAGCCTGTATTTCTTCCCAATACAAATCCTCCGGATAGTCGTGTACAAAACCAGACTTAGCAAGCAAACGGGGATAAAGAGGACGAATCACAACGGAAGAATTACCATTCGTCACATTCACGTCAACTCCCGACTTCTTATAAGTCCCGTTGGTATGCCACAGCCATTCAAAACGGCCGACCTTATGCGTCTTTAAATCATCAATCATATAAATCACATTATCCATCCAAAGGAAATGGCGGAAATTACGACTGAAATTATTAGATACAGGACCTGTTCCATTAGCCAGGACATATTTCACATTTCCCGCATCCAAAAGATGATGTAAATATCCTCTCAAAGTAGAACCGCTGTACTGCTGCTCACGGGGTTGTCCCTCGCCATTGAACAGTACTACATTATGCGCCTGGCTTTGAAAGAAATAATTCCGATAAGCAGGATTAGGATACCAACAGTTTCCCCCGTCTTTAATAATATCTACCCCTTTATGAAAGACAATAAATGAATTGGCATCTGCGTGAGAATGATTCCATGTATGACCGCTTTTTACTGCCAACATAGTAGCATTCTTTTCCCACGAATTACGCATCGTAGCCCAACCAAAATCTGCAAATAATTGGGAAGTTGGCAGTTGAGGGACAGCGGGCGCCTTACTCAAATCAGGAGTGTAAAGGAAGCCCATAGGACGATTCAGGAAAAAGCCATCACGATGTTGTCCTTGTTCCACATGGGATATATACCACAAAATAGTTGGATCTTTCATCCCCAATGCATACAATAGCATCATACTGGATTCTGCCGATACATTTTTATGGCTATCTCCAAAATTCAAACTATGCAGCATACCCGTACGTGGGTAGCAGACTTGTGAGAAGTAACTCGGCAATTTTGCCAATTGAGGAATATCACCCGGATTCTGTCCGGGATGAGTGTTTATCCAAGCTATCCTAAACAACAAAGCTTCCTGAATACCAAAGTTAGCATAATTCAGACTTTCATACATTCCACCGGCCTCATCAAAACTCTTTGCTTTCTGTTGCAATACATCACCGGCAAAATCGAACCATTCAGGAAGTGATTCGTGAAGTTGCTCCACCCATTCTTTTACTTCGGGAAGTTCATTTTGAAGACTCAAAGCCAATATTCCACCCTGACAAACACAGGAGGTCCACCAGTTATGTCCCATCGAATTCAATGAGTGAATACGGGTCGGCTCCAACAACCAGTCTCCCAATGCCGGTTCCACGGCTAACCGTTTCAATCCTTCGGCTATCTTTTTTCTTTCTGAAGAAGACATGACATTGTATGCAGCATCATACCCCACTGCGGAAAGAAAACTCTTATGAGCCATACCCAGTTGTGAACGCCATGCAGGAATACGTGCCATCATTTCCACATCTCCCCATGATTCGGCTTCCACAGTTTTCAGGAGGATTTCTTTGATTGCGTCTGCATACTCCTTATTATCAGTCATCAAATAAGCTAATGACAAATAGTCTAATCGATTAAAATCTTTCTTTTGCAAAGCTTCATCTGCTGTTTTCTTAATATCTCCCCATGCTTCCTGCAATTTAGGTTCATGCTGCATACGTTGTTTCACTTGCTGTATGCGTTGTGGAGTATACAGTAATGAAGGATGATTTATTTTTTGTGCTTGTATATATAATGAAGAAACACACAAAAAACAGATAACAGCAATAATAGTTTGTTTCATGGTACTTAGTCTATTCTATATATAATCAGTTACAATATTATTCTTTATTGAACGTTTTTCAAAAATTCTTCCAATGCTGCATTAAATTCTTCCGGGCGTTCCATATTCAGCATGTGTCCGCAATCGTCAATTACTTTCAGTTTTCCATTGGGAAGATATTGTAAAATGGGAGGTTCTTTTGAGAATCGGTTGCCGGAAGAATGACCTTCAACAATTAAAGCAGGTACATCGGGATGATTCTTTTTCAATTTCTCGATGGCATCCAAGCCAGCTACCACCCGTACTTCTTTGTGTAAAGGTTGCCACGCATCCCACTCATCGATCATTTGCCATAGAGACTCACGCATTCGTTCCCGCTGACTTCCTCCTGACTTCATCAATCCTTCAAACCACTCTTTCTTCATCACATCTACCCCTTTCTCTTTCAAAGCAGCAATCTCCTTATCACGTACTCTTGCTTCTTCCGGAGTCATCGGTTCACTTGGGCCTTTCGATTTCCGAATGTTTCCACTGGCTAAAAAAGCAGATAACATCCGATCCGGGAAGTACGCCAACATATCGGCAGTAATAAAACCACCTAAAGAAAGTCCGACGATATGTGCTTTCTTAATGTGCAAAGAATCCATCAAAGTAACTAAATCTTCAGCGTGTGTAAATTGATAGTCTTCCGTTTGTGAAGACGAAATGCCATATCCTCTCAAATCATAGCGGATCACACGATATTTTTTTGCCAGTACGGAAAATTGTTCATCCCACATACGATGATCCAAAGAATGACCATGAACAAAGATGACGGGAGCACCTGTGCCGGCTTCCTCATAGTAAAGAGAACCGTTGCCCACTTCAACGCGGCCTTGTTTCACAACCAACGGATGTCCCTTTACAATCTCTGAAACAGTTCTCGAAATTACAGGACTACCATAAAAAGACGAGAAACCATCTTCTTTACTGGAAGCACCGACTACATGAGCAATAAAGAAGCCATAAACATTCTCCCGTTTATTGATCCACGGGTAAGCGCCAGCCCATCCTGGTGAACTAATCTGATAAGCTTCACCTGTCTTCTTATCGATTAATTCACGCCATTCTCCCAATCCGTAGATTCCATTGTGGGATTGTCCTAGCCCTTTCGCTACATAATTATCCGAGTTATTCGAAGGGATTATTGCGTCTTTCACTTGGTCGGCCTGCATTTCTTTTACAGTTTGTGCAGATATAATCCGCTTATCGTTATACATTCCATCATGATAAATCATGGATAGGAAATGAATATAATCGTTCAAGGTAGTACACAGACCACCACCTAACATCGGGGCATGTCCGCCATCTGTATTTATCGGAGTAAAATGAGAATTCTTCATTTCCAATGGTTGCGCCAATAGTTCTTGAAAGAGAGTTTCAAACTCTTTCCCCATTGCCACTTCCGCCATTCTTCCGGCAATCTGCATGGCAAGCCCTCCATACTGGAACCGGCTTCCCGGAGTAAAAACCGTATCTAACGGCAATATCTCAATAATGGCGGAATCCAGATGATTGTAATTATCTACGCGCGGTTCAGGAAGATAGGGACGCACTCCGGAAGTATGAGATAACAATTGTCGCAAAAGGATTTTTCCTTTGGCATCTCCCTTAAATTCCGGCAACCACTTTTCCACAGGGTCATCCCAGTCCAAACTGGTACTGTCCACAACCGCTCCGATAACAGCAGCCGCCACCCATTTTCCGGCAGAGGCTACGTATACTTTTGTATTAGGAGTATAGCTACCGTAGTTCTTCTGAAAAATGACAGAATCATTCTTTACTACACAGATAGAAGCACCGGGATAGTACTCTTTACTCACCCAGCCTTGAATAACAGAATCTAATGAAGAGAAGTTATAACGACTCCCTTGTACGGATGATACATTGCAGGAACCTGCAATAAAACAGATACTTATAAAAATTACTATTAATAATCTTCCCTTCATTTTCGTTATCTATTAACTTCGTATTAAACACAAATTACACGAACTACGCTGTTGTTTGATGCAATTATAATTATAAAACCGCGTAATTCGTGTAATTCGTTCTTAAATTTTTCTATTTCGACTGCAAATCCCAATATACCACATAACGCTGATGATGCAAATCATAAAGCGGACGAATCACATCTCCTTGTTCTGTTGTAAATTCCAGTTCTTTTCCTGTACGCTGCAAAGTACGTTCCGGATGTTTCATATCTACTTTCAATGAGGTACGCAAATCGGCAGGTACATGGAAATTATAAGTATAATAATCATTATAAAGAGCAGGATTAGAGAAAGGTGCGGGAGCCTGCATACCTTCCGTACCCCGTTCTCCGGCAAGCACTAACGGGCCATACACTAAAGCCACTTTATTCGGATTATCGGGAGTGGCTTCCAATTCAATCTGCATCGGGTAAGTAGCCGAGATACGGTCATTATCTTTCCAGTCACGGGTGATAGCGATGTAAGAACCCGGCTTTTGTTTTACTGCTACTTTTTTACCGTTCACAAGAACTTCCGCTTTTTTACTCCATGAAGGATATCTTAGATAAACAGTAGTGCGAACCGGTTTCTCGGCACGAATAGTAAATTGGGTCGTTTCCTCTTTCGGAAATTCCGTTTCCTGGAGAAGGGTTAATCCTTTTTCTTTCCAGGTGACTTGGGAAGGAATAAACAGATTTACATAGATTCCCTGGTTGTTGTGGTAGTAGATAGCTTCTCCATATTTAGCATGATTTTCGAATCCGCTGCCGACACAACACCAAAAAGAGTTCTCTTTAGTACTATACAGTTTATGTGAGCCCGAAAGTAAGGGTAAGAAATAAGTGACCATTCCTGTTTCCGGATCTTGCTGTCCCAGGATATGATTATATAGTGCCCTTTCATAATAATCGGCAATAGATGAATCGCCCGTCCAACAGAAAAGATGACGGCTAAGCTTCAACATATTATAAGTACAGCAGGTTTCTCCGGTATAGCCAGTCAAGTGTTTAGAGAATTTCTTCGGGTCGAAAAAATGCTCCTTATCACTACTGCATCCCGGAGCAAAAGTATGGTGGTCAATCATGGTATGCCAGAAGAATTCCGAGAGCTTTTTGCTGGTCTCATTCTCTGTCAGTTCATAGTTACGCGCTTCGGCTATGACTTTCGGAATAAACGTATTCGTATGTTTGGTTCCCAAATCGTCCCGAAGTTCTTTCAACGGGTCAATTACATCATTATGGTAGAAATATTCGGCCAACCAACGGTAACGTTCATCTCCTGTGATAGCATACAAATTGTAGAATGATTCGTTGACACCTCCAAACTCATTGCGTATCATGAGTTTGCGGGTTTCTTCACTAAGTGGTTTCAGTTTGTTATAAGCCCAGTCGCCCATTTTGCTCACTGTTTTCAAAGCCTGCTGATTATCTGCATACAGATATTGGTCTATCAGCCCGGAATAAAGCTTATGCAAGGTGTACCAAGGTGCCCAAACACTCTTTCCCCGGATATTACGGTTTATCAGTTCTTCGGGAAAAGCACTTAAATATCCGCCTTTCAAAGCGTTCTGAACTTCGGTCAGCCCGTTGACAAGGCTATCCCCTTTCAGCTTGAAAATCTCACTTCCGGTAGCGGCATACATCAAAGCGTAAGCCGAAAGCAGATGTCCGGTAGTATGTCCGCGAAGCTCACAGTCCAAGGATTCCCAGCCACCAAGTTTTTTCACTGTCATATAACCGCCTTCACGACCGGCAAAGACTCCGGCATTTGTCCGGAAACTATGCAACAGACGACTTACGTCGATAGAGGTCATCCAAGCGGAATCCCGCAACATATTGTCACGAAAGCGACTCGGTAATAAACGGACGTCTTTCAAATCAAAACTTTCTACCCGAACAGGAACCACTGTCTCTTTTTTCATTTTCCCCTGGTGCTGTCCGGGGTACACAGATTGAGCCGACGATATAGCCGATACTGCCAATAATGCGATTGCAACTAAAGATTTCTTATTCATAATCATTTTTAATATCCTTATTTATTATTGGATACGAATAGACTCCGCCTATTACTCAATGCAAAAATACGAATTTAATATTTCATGGATAAATGAAGAAACTCCGTTCTACCGGTTCGGCAGTCTGTACTTCTCCTGCCAATCCATATTGCCATGCCACCACAGTCACTTTCAACGGGAACTTACTGCGTGGGGGAATTCGAGTAAATACCAACTTGTTTCCCTCTATTTCTGCCGGCCCTTCTTTCACGTAGTAATATACGGGTAGCCCACAATCGGAAGTCGCATATAAAGATATAGCTTCCGTACCTTTCTTCACATCGTCAAGACCCGGAAAAAGAATATGCTGGCGTTTACCTTCCGTATTGCGATAGGGAATCCGGAAAGTAAGTTCCTGAACTGTGCTTTTATAGTGCTTGTCACCATCATTGCTGGCTAGAAGGCAAATATCTCCCGTACGGCGCTGATTGTACATTCCCATACGGTAGAAACGGACAGTAAAAGTAGTGTCGTTCACTTTTTGAACCGGGCCACAGATACGGGTTATTTCAGGAGAAGTGAGCGAATGTTCGTCAGAAATTGCAGTATGTAAGCTATCCGTATATACAGCTTTCAGATGAAAAGTCAATCCGTCTTTTTCCGGCAGGAAGCGGGCGGCAACTTTCACATGGGATTGGGGATTATATGTGAGTAATTGCCCCTTTTGTACAAAACCTAAATATTGTGGTTTCTTCCCTCTCTCCCGGCGATAGCGTTCTTCCGTCATTTCAGCCATTTCCTTATCGAAATACCAGAATGCATCGTGCGAGTCTCCTTTATACTCTTTATAAGGAGCAGCTTTTGCACGTTTCTTCTGATTCGGATGCCACCTTTCGGCAAGCCAGCCATTCTGCGGATTCAGCTTCTTCAATTCCACAGGCTTATTCAAATCATACGTTGCAGGCATACGATATTCCAGTGCTTTCTTTAAGAACAACGCAATATAACCAGCGGTGCGGTCGGCTATATCGAAATGTCCTCGTCCTGTGTCGCAAAGGAAAGAGACGCAACTTTTAGGATACATCATACGGAATGCCAAAGCCGGATTTACACGGTCTTCCCACCATTCGTATTCGCCTTCAATCATCAATCCAGGGATGCCGTCAATCGTACGTTTCCCCCACTCCATATTGTCACGACCATATCCGGTAAGGTTAGTGCGTGGCGCATCTCCATGCAAAGAGATAATGGCTAATGTGCGGTCGGGATTCCAGGCTGCGAAGTTCCACGGATAGGTAGCCATTGCCGAATGTCCGAACGGAACAATCGGAGCATATTTCAATTCGTTATATCCGCTAACAGAAGCAAAGTCATCCAGCATTTGTTCAAATGCCTTCTGGCTTCCGGCAGTTATGTCCCATTTCTGATCCCACCCCGGAGTAATCCATATCAGTGCCAGACCTATTTCAGACATTTTTTCCCGAAACAAGGCACTCTCAAACAGAGTTTCTTCCGTCATATTATGAGTACCTATCATAACCCCTTTCACCTGGACACAATCAGACGGTATCCATAAAAAAGCCTGCGGATGGTCATTCGTTTCGTTGGAAACAATACCTGAAATCTGCACGGACCACTGCCATTCGGCAGCTATGCTACTTGGCAATAAACTAACAGCCAATATTACAAATATAAAAAACCGAAGTAGTTTCATGTTTAATTCATTTATCATTCTTCCATATAATACGCAGTAATGACTACATATACTCAACCGAAAAATATAAAAAAACTATTATTATCGGAAGTCTTTCATCAACTATTTCACAAAAACGTTGTATCTTTATTCTCAATTAAGAAAGGAGTTATATGGATTTACGTACAGCAAATGTCACAAGATATATTCTTCCCCTGCGGGAAGGGGGCTCATTACCGGCATTGGCCGAAGCTGACGATGAATTTAAGTATGTGGTAAAGTTCAGAGGGGCAGGACACGGGACGAAAGCGCTGATTGCCGAACTGATTGGCGGGGAAATTGCCCGTACGTTGGGGTTCAGAGTACCGGAGATTGTTTTTCTGAACCTGGACGAGGCTTTCGGACGGACGGAAGCGGACGAAGAAATACAGGATTTACTGCAATGGAGCCGCGGGTTGAATCTGGGGCTGCATTTTCTGTCGGGAGCATTAACGTTCGACCCCGTTGTGCATAAAGTAGACGGCAAGACAGCCTCGCAAATTGTGTGGCTGGATGCCTTATTGACCAATGTAGACCGTACTATCAAAAATACGAATATGCTGATGTGGCATAAGGAACTGTGGTTGATTGACCATGGGGCTTCCCTCTATTTTCACCATTCATGGACTACTTGGCAAAAGCATGCGCTTAGTCCGTTCGTGCAGATAAAAGACCATGTGCTGTTGCCGTTTGCCGATAAACTGGAAGAGGCGGATGCTGAGTTCAAGCAACTGCTGACTTCTGATAAAATCCGGGAAATAGTCAATGCAGTTCCCGATGACTGGCTGAACTGGACGGACGGACAGGAAACTCCGCAAGACCTGAGAGATATTTATATTCAATTTTTAGAAGAAAGGATAAACCATTCCGAAACATTTGTAAATGAAGCGCAAAATGCAAGAAAGGCACTTATATGAATACGCAGTCATCCGTTTCGTCCCCAGGGTTGAACGTGAGGAATTTATTAATGTAGGTATTGTACTGTTTTCCAAACGGTGCAAGTATCTTAAATCCCTTTATACAATAAATGAAAATAAATTGAAACTGTTTTCTTCCGAATTGGACGTTAGTTGTTTGAAAGAGGGATTACAGGTCTTTGATAAGATATGTCTGGGGAATAAGGAAGGGGGAGCGATAGCTAATATGGATATTCCAGACAGATTCCGCTGGCTGACTGCGGTGAAAAGTTCCTGCATACAGGTATCCCGTCCGCATCCGGGATTTTCCGCTGACTTGGACAGGACTTTGGAAAGACTGTTTGAAGAGCTCGTATTATAAATAATAGAGGTCTTACTCCCTTTGGGATAAGACCTCTAAACACACATAAACCTAATATATTGATATACCAAGTTTCTAATATATACTTCATTTACCCTTATTAATCTTGCAATATCCGTTTTAAGTTCTGTTTCGGGACAAAGGTAGACAAAAAGAAGAAACGTCCTTATCCGGCACAAGGTTGTTCTATTAATAAACGAACCTTGTTTCTACGAAAGAGTGTATTCATTCATAATACTTCTTTTAATTGATTTAACTTCATATACGACGAATCCGGAGAACAAAACACTCCCAAAACAACTATATATAAGAGAGATTATATGTAATGACAGGGTTATCCGTAAAAATGGTAGCAAAACCAGTAATTTATATAGGAGCAGATTAGCTTTTACAGGATAACTTTGCATACAGGAGATTAACGTTAGAATTATGCTTTTATTTTAATATAGCTTGATTATGGAAAAGGTAAAATTGAACAATGGCATTGAAATGCCTATTTTGGGTTATGGTGTTTATCAGGTTACTCCTGAAGAGTGTGAACGTTGCGTATCGGATGCAATCAGTGTAGGATATCGCTCTATTGATACGGCACAAGCCTATCATAATGAGGAAGGTGTAGGAAATGCAATCAGCAAATGCGGTGTGCCACGTGACGAACTGTTCATCACTACGAAAGTGTGGATTTCAAATGCCGGTTATGATAAGGCTAAAGCTTCTATTGATGAGTCGCTGCGCAAGTTAAAGAGCGATTATATTGACTTATTGCTCATTCATCAGCCATTCGGTGATTATTACGGAACGTACCGGGCTATGGAAGAAGCATACAAGGCCGGAAAAGTTCGTGCTATCGGCGTCAGCAACTTCTATCCCGACCGTTTTGTAGACTTGGCGGAATTCTGTGAAATCACTCCTGCCGTCAACCAAGTGGAGACGCACGTTTTCAATCAACAGATAAAGTTACAGGAAGTAATGAAGGAATATGGCACTAAGATTATGTCATGGGGACCGTTTGCCGAAGGAAGGAACGACTTCTTTACCAATACAACCCTTCAGGAAATCGGGAAAGAATATGGTAAGTCTGTGGCACAGGTTGCACTGCGTTATCTGATTCAACGCGATATTATCGTAATTCCCAAGTCTACCCACAAAGAACGTATGATTGAGAATTTCAATGTATTCGACTTTGCGTTAACACCTGACGATATGGCGGCTATTGCCGAGCTTGATACAGCCAAGACTCTCTTCTTCTCCCACTATGACCCGGAAATGGTGAAGTGGCTGATTAATTATAGTAAATAACAGTTCACTATAATTTTCTTTTTCAGGCACGGATTACACAGATTACACTGTTGCTTTATGTTATCATAATTCATAAAACCGTGGAATCCATGTAATCCGTGCCTTAAAGGGATAATTATTAACTAGCTTACTTAAGCGGAGTAAAATGCAACGCAGCTCCGCCACTTGCCTTCAACTTCAAGACAAGTTTGTCGCCTGCCTTTATTTTCTTATGAGTACTGTGTACTTTCGTCCGTGTATTCAGCTTGTCGTCATCTTCATACAGATGAAGCATATACTTCTTTCCCGGTTCCAGGAAATCCGTAGTCAATGTGACAGTGCGGGCTTCCGTGTTTGTCATTGCTCCAACAAACCAGTCACTTCCCGAACGACGTGCCTGAACGATATATTCACCAATTTCTCCGTCAAGCGCACGGCTATCGTCCCATACACTCGGAATGGCTTTCCAAAATTCGAGTTCTTCTTCTCCTTTATAAAATTCAGGCCGGTCATACCAGAACATAAACTGCAAAGGACTGTAATACACTGCTGCCATTGCTAACTGATGCGCTTTCGTATTCTTCACTCTGCCATTAAAATAACACAGTGTATAATCCGCAGCGCCTGCCAGGAAACGTGTATACGGAAGAATCGTGTTATGTAAAGCATCCGGCATCTCTTCATTGCCACCGATGCCTTCCTGTGTCATCAAGTTAGGATAAGTACGGCTGAAACCTGTCGGACGATATTCATCGTGAATATCCACCATCAGACCGTATTCTCCACATTTGCGGACTGCATCATGCAGCCAGGTACTCCAACGCTGATTACCAATCTGTACAAAACCGAACTTGATACCTTTCAATCCCCACTTCTTATATAAAGGTAATAAAGTATCCAATTGCTGCACCAATGCACGCAGATTGACGTATACCATAAGTCCGATTCCCTTCGATTCGGCATACTGGCACAAAGCAGGTATATCAAGGTCTTTATCCGGAGAAACGGTAGTAGCGTCCGAACTCATCTTCATTTCCGGCCCATACCAACCTGCATCCATATGCACATACTGAATACCGCGCTCTGCCGCAAAGTCAATAGCCGCTTTCACTCTTTCTTGCTTCAAGTCGCCCGAACGGAATACTTTTCCCGGTTTAATCCAGGAAGTATCAGCCAGTTTACAAGCCGGATTCAGATTCAAGACAATATCATTGTTGTTAATCAAATCGACCGGACGTTCGCCAGCCATGATAACACGCCACGGAGTGCTATAAGGAGAAATTATATCGACACTGCTATACAGGCTTGTCTCCAAAGTAGAAGGTTTGTCTGCTGACAAACGGAATTTGCCACGGGCATAATCCACCATTTCCGCTTCCAACAGGGCAACTGATAATCCGTCGGGCAGTTTCAATGTCAAAGGACGTTCACTTTCTTCTTTTCCCCAACCTTCCAACGGACGAAGTGCATAAGGCCCTTGTGCCCAACGCTCATAATAAGCCATTGTTCCCTGAGGCATTGTGAAACTGGTTTGCTCGCCTATGATATGCAGGAAAAGCCCGTTTGTTGTTTCCGGGAAATGATAACGGAAAGCGACTCCTTCATTATAGGCACGCACTATGATATTCATAAAGTAATTCTTGCGCTTATCATAGCCACCTTCCTGTGCTCCGTCTCCTTCACCTTTCTTGAATTTCAAGGTCATCTCATTATAACAGTCACGAATCTCGGCACGTTCCCCATATACAGGTTTCCATGTTTCATCCGCTTTCCGTCGCTCTGTTCCCGTCAACTTCAGATTCTCACACCAGAAATGACAAGTATCATTCGGAACACCCAGTGCCGACTCGAACAACTGATTTTCAATCAGAACTCCCAATTTACTTTCTTCAATTACCGGACGGTTCTTGTAAGTCAAGGTGTAATACATTTGTGCATTATCCTCTCCCACCGCACGTTGATAGAAGGTAAAACGATAAGCTCCGTCAGGAGATGTCAATTCCTGGCGGGTTCCTGTCATTACATCCTGCGCTTTCAACAATGCCGGTATCACCAGCAATAAAAGCAAAATTCTTTTCTTCATTCTATTTACGTTCATGTTTATTCTTCTTTCCTATTAGATACGAACGAGAAGGAAATTATACTCAAACAAATTATTCCCCGGAAAGATTATTCCATCTGCTCCCTATAAAAAGTAGGTGTCATCCCAGTCACCCGCTTGAAGATGCGGTTAAAATGCACAGGGGATTCGAATCCGCATGTCGCGCTGATTTGCGAAACATTCATCATACTACTATTCAATAGCTTACAAGCATAGCCGATACGCATATCAAGTACATATTCTTTGAATGTCTTTCCTGTGTTTTCCTTGAAATAACGGCAGAAGGCGGTAGGATTCATGGCTGTATAAGAAGCTATTTCATCCAGACCGAGAGACTCGGTATAATGTTTGTTAAGATAGGCAATCACCTTTTCCATTCTTTCGTTACGCATAATGGAAGGGGACGGGGTATAATGGGAAGTAGTCAGATATTTCCTGTTATCATTGGTAGCCATTATTTGCAGAAGTGAAAGCAACAGGATGATTTGTTCCGCTCCTTTGGCAGAAGGTATCTGTTTTAATAGCTTGATGATTTTTCCCGAACGGGAAACGGTGAACCTAATTCCCCGGCAAGCATCTTCCAATAAGTTCCTGATAGGAATAAACTGGGAATATTGGGAAATGGAGTAATGCATAAAGTCTTTCTCAAACTGGATATTCACGCCTTTTACTTTCAATACGGATTCTTCTCCGTTATCCGGCGGACTCTGCATGCTATGGGGAAGTTCCGAACCGAAAAGAATCAAATCCCCTTTTGCATAAGAGATAATGCTGTCACCCACCAGGCAATCCCCCTCTCCTTTCTCCACATAGATAATTTCATACTCACTATGGAAATGCCACGGGTAAGTGAAACGCGGATATTCATAAAAGCGGGCACGGACAGGATTGGAAGTCGTAATAGTCAACTTCTCGTTCATTATCTTCTTCATAAATTCTCCTTTCTAAACTACTTTTGCAAAGATAGGTAAATATCTTGCAAAGATACGCATCATAGTGTGTGTAAAAACCCGCTATTTTTGCATCAATTCATAAAAACATTTGATAGAACCATGAACGAATTATTTAGTATTGCCGGTAAAGTAGCTGTTATTACCGGAGCAGGTGGTGTACTGGGTGGAAATATTGCCCAACACTTTGTACAGCAGGGAGCAAAAGTAGTAGCTATCGACATTCGTCAGGAACAACTGGACAACCGGGTAGCAGAACTGAAACAATATGGAGAAGATGTAATCGGTATCATCGGTAATGTGCTGGACATCGCCAGCCTGGAAAAAGTAGCGGAAGAAATCGTTGCCAAATGGGGACGGATTGATATCCTGTTGAACATTGCCGGTGGAAACATGCCGGGAGCTACTCTCGAACCGGAACAGAACTTTTACGATATGGACATCTCCTGTTGGGAGAAAGTGACTAATCTGAATATGAACGGAACGGTTTATCCGTCCATGATATTCGGAAAGGTTATGGCTAAACAAGGCAAAGGATGCATCATTAATGTATCATCAATGGCCGCATACAGTGCTATCACCCGTGTTCCGGGATACTCTGCCGCCAAAACTGCCGTAGCCAACTTCACCCAATGGCTGGCCTGCGAAATGGCACTGAAATATGGTGACGGTATTCGTGTTAACGCCATTGCTCCGGGCTTCTTCATCGGCGACCAGAACCGCCGCGTGCTTATCAATCCGGACGGTTCACTGACGGATAGAAGCAAAAAAGTATTGGCTAAAACTCCGATGAAACGTTTTGGTGACATTAAAGAGCTGAATGGTGCCGTACATTTCCTGTGTAGTGATGCTGCCAGTTTCGTAACCGGAGCTATGTTGCCTATCGACGGTGGTTTCAGTGCTTTCAGCGGTGTATAAATAATTGCTCCTAAATAAAGAAAAGAAGCTATGATGGAAAAGACATGGAGATGGTTCGGTAAAAAAGACAAGATAACTTTGCCGATGCTCCGACAAATAGGCGTAGAAGGTATTGTCACTGCTTTGCATGACGTACCGAACGGAGAAATCTGGACTGTAGAGGATATCAATGATTTGAAGTCTTACATCGAATATTATGGTTTGCGTTGGTCAGTAGTAGAAAGTCTCCCCGTATGCGAGGCAATCAAATATGCGGGGGCGGAACGTGAACTGTTGATTGAGAATTATAAAGTAAGCCTTGCCAACTTGGGCAAATGCGGAATAAAAACCGTATGTTACAACTTCATGCCTGTCATCGACTGGATACGTACTGACTTGCAGCACGCCTGGCCGGACGGAACCAGTTCCTTATACTACGACCGTATTCGCTTTGCTTATTTCGATATCCGGATTCTGGAACGCGAAGGAGCAGAAAACGACTATACTGAAGAAGAGCTTCATAAAGTAACCGAACTGGATAAAGTAATTACAGAAGCGGAGAAAGATGCCTTGATTGATACAATCATTGTCAAGACACAAGGTTTCGTTAACGGCAATATCAAGGAAGGGGATAAAAATCCGGTTGCTATCTTCAAGCGCCTACTCGCCTTATACAAAGATATTGACCGCGATACTTTGCGTGATAATATGCGTTACTTCTTATCTGCAATCATGCCCGTATGCGAAGAGTATGGCGTCAATATGTGCGTGCATCCCGACGACCCGCCATTCCAAGTCCTAGGCTTACCGCGTATCGTCACCAATGAAAGTGATATTGAATGGTTCCTGAACGCAGTAGATAATCCACATAACGGATTGACTTTCTGCGCAGGTTCTTTGAGTGCAGGCGAACATAATGATACCCGTGAACTGGCAAAGAAATTTGCCAAACGTACCCACTTCGTACACCTGCGTAGTACGGCTGCCATACCAGGTGGAAACTTCATTGAAAGCTCCCATCTCACAGGAAGGGGGCATTTGATTGACCTTATCCGTATCTTCGAAAATGAAAATCCGGGACTCCCCATGCGTGTAGACCACGGACGGATGATGCTTGGAGACGAAGACAAAGGTTATAATCCGGGATATTCTTTCCACGGACGTATGCTGGCTCTGGCACAAGTGGAAGGGATGATGGCTGTGGTGGATGATGAAAAAGGACGGCAGATGATATAACGGAACAATATAAAAAAAGATGTGATGAGGCAACTATAGACACAAGATGCCATCATCACATCTTTTTCATCCATGTAGATGCGCCAGAAACTATTTCTTCTTATTCTTCCGCCAATAATTTTCCAATTTATCAGCTTCTTCAGCAGTCAGATGAATAACCGCACCATGCTTGGGAGCACTATAATTGGTTGTTTTCATCACCCCTTCATTGAAACGTCCGAGGTTTTTAAAGTTCACAAAGTCCGATGTTTCAATAAAGCCGAAATTATGAGGAGTCACGCTATACACGTCATACATCAGTACCCATTTATCTTCACCGATCCGTTTCCAAACGGTAGGAGCTTCACAAGCCTTAGGCTCAAAATCATACCAACGCGGATCGTACTCATAATCTCCGTTCACACGAGTCGAAACCGCCAGCTTGATTCCTGCACCCCCGTCATGGGCAACATAAAACAAGTGATACTTATCTCCTACTTTCGTAATGTCCCCGTCAATAGCAGAGACACCCTCATTAGGATATTCGAACAAAATCTGCGGAATACTTTCAATGGTATCAAAGTCATCATTTACATATACATAATATAGTTTGTTCGCTTCATTTCTAAAACGCATCGTGTAATAAATCATCAACTTTCCCTTCTTCTCATCATATGTTACTTCGGGAGCCCATGCACAACCTATTTCACCCAATCCTGCGGATAATTTGTCAAAACGGATATTCGCACGTTTCCAGTTAACCAAATCCCAGGATTTCAACAGCACCAGCCCACGGTTATTTCCCCAACCATATATTTTTCCATCACGTTCCCATTCGGTTTCCCGATAGCCGTCCCGCTTCGCAAACACGTGCAAGTCTGTCATTGCCAGATAAAAAGCGCCATCCGGACCGCGAAAAATATGAGGGTCACGAATTCCTTTCTGACAGGCAATCGTATCTCCGGCGATAACCGGCTCCGCATCATTCAATGCCGTAAACGTATAACCGTCACGACTGACAGCCATATAAAGCCCATGTGTTTCGTCTTTATGGAATACCATCAGATAAGCACTCATGTCTTTTTCCTTTGGAACAGAATTCTTATAACGGAATTGCTTGAATCCCGCACTTCCCTTTCCGGCAGAAAACAACCCGATGCGTAAAGCATAAAATCCCTTATAAGTATTGTGATGCATCTGCGAAACATCTATATTTTCCGCAAGTGTTATCCACTCCTCGTTATCCTTGCTTACCGTTATCCGGAGAGTATTACCGTAATTATGTATTTTTGCAATAAAACGGCTGCCTAGTTTGTTAGGCAACTCTATTTTCTTATTCGCATCCTGATATACCGTAAATTTATCACCATCAGAAACGACCCCTGCAAAAGCTTTTTCATTATAGAATAAAAGAAGCCCGGCAATATTTCCGTTGCTGATATTTATTTCAACTTGGGCTTCGTAGTTCTTATCTTCAGCAGTTGTTAAAAGCAGACGCCCGTTGGCGGGGCTATTTCCTTTCGCTTTCACCCAAAGATTCCCATTGTCAAAAACAAGGGATTTCGGAGCATACTCTTTCCAGAAAGTCCATTGAAGTCCCAATTCCGATCCGCTAAAATCATCTGACAATTCCAAGCCATGACTTATCTGCTTGTCCGGCTTTATCGGAGTAGCAGTGGATTTGGTACGAAACCAACCGTCAGCCGTCCATTCAATAGGTTCAATCAAAGTCTGGCGTCCCAAAGTATGATAACCTTTCGCATAAGCGTGATATACAATCCACCAATTTCCATTTACATCGTCAATCAATGTACCATGCCCTTTAGACCACCAATTCTCACGTGAACTATATGTATGCACTACGGGATTATAGGGAGAATTCTCCCATGGTCCGAGAGGACTTTTAGAGCGTGCGGCAACAACCATATGGCTGGTAGCCGGACCTGCGGTTCCTCCTTGGGCGGAAGTCATATAATAATAACCATCTTTATAGTTCAGTTTCGGAGATTCCAAACACATACATTCGGTATTCCATTCTTTAGGATATTCCCAGCCGGCATAGACCGGTCTTTTTTCTCCGATAGTAGCCAATCCATCATCAGTCAGACGAATCACTTCACCCTCATTGACATAAAGATAGCGGTTACCATTCTCATCCACAATATGCCCCGGGTCAATGCCACCTATTTTTAAATCCACAGGTTTGCTCCATGGTCCCCTGATATTATCAGCACAAGTTACCCAATTTGTCCCGGCGGCGGGATAATATATATAATACCTGTCTTTGTACTTTACTAAATCAGGTGCCATAGCAGAACCCTTCCAATCGGTCAAAGCACGGCAGACCGGTTCCCAGTTTATCAAATCCTGTGAATGCCAGATTAAAAAACCGGGAGCATAATAGAATGGAGAATGAGTCATATAATATTCCTTCCCGTCCCTTATAATACTAGGGTCAGCATAGTCTCCCGAAATAATAGCCTTCGGATACTCCTGTGCATAAAGTCCCCAACTTATCAATGTTAATAAAAACAATAAAGTAAATTTTCTCATTGTATTCAAGTCTTATTCAAATTAGTAAATATTACAATATAGTTATGTGTTCTCATATAAAATACGAACAAAAGCCATTATACACTTACTTACTAATCCTATCTGCAACCACCAAATCTTTATTTAAGAATTCCTATTCTATAAAACAGATGAGGCAAAAAGTACGAATACTGCTATTTGCCGCATTTTCCATATGTTCATTTCTCTATATTATCACAAGAAAAACCAAAATATTCATTTATTCCCTGACTCTAAAGAAATAACTACCTGACGAAAGTTCCAATATCACCTTTCCATTTTCCATGCCGACATACTCCACTCCTTTACTCTTTTTTAAAGGCTTATTCCTTTCAGTAATCTTCTTTACTGAAACAGCCGGCAAATATAACCGGGCGGTCGTATTGGCAGGAACGGTAAATTGATAGACTGTCTTATCGTCTTCCTGCTTCCAACTGCTTTCGATACGCCCATACATCGAATCATAATATCCCTTTACGTAAGTCATGCCACCAGTCGTATCTACTTCCGGTCTCAGCACAAAGTGTTTGAATCCGGGGAAGTTTTCATCCCGTTCGATGCCTAAAGAACGGTTATACATCCATGCACCAACCGCGCCAAATGAATAATGATTGAAAGAATTCATGCGGTTATTTCCGCCAAATCCGTCTTCGTGGGTATAAGAGTTCAATCTTTCCCAAATAGTAGTGGCTCCCTGCTCTACCGAATATAGCCAGGATGGATAACTCGTCTGCTGCAATAACTTATATGCCACATCACTAAAACCATTATCAGACAGCGCCTTGCTAATCCATGCTGTTCCGATAAAACCTGTCATTAGCGAATAGGAAGGACATAACCTGCCTTTTTCCGTCTTGTTTTCTCTGCTAATGGTTTCTATCAAGTTATTAATGAACTGCGGTTTATTGCCTTCATCAATGATACCAAAAACTAATGGGAGTACATAAGACGTTTGTGTATCTACCAATATTCCTTTCTTTTCGGGGATAAAGGCAGAAAAGACTGTTTTGCAAGTACCCGGCTGTATATAGGTTTCGTTGAAGAAAGCCTTTCTGGTGGAATGGAGTTTCCTATACCATTCAGCGTCAGCGGTCTTACCCAAGACGGTTGCTATCTTGTGCATCAATTCCAAATCATAGATAAAATAGACTTCCCACAAGAGTGATTTATCATTTCGGGAGTCTTCAAGCCCCAACCAGTCACATAAATCTCCCCATGCCCTGTATTGCACAAGCAAATTTGTTTTCGGGTCGATTGTTTCATTCAGAATGTAGGAAATATAGCGTTTCATTGAGTCATAATGCTCATTCAGAAGTACTTTATCTCCATATTGCTGATAACATTCCCAAGGTACTGTAATTCCGGCACTTCCCCACAATACACCGCCAAATCCACCGCCCAAGGGGGCAATATCTGGAAAACGCCCGTCCTCACGCTGCACATCGCGCATAGACCGGAGATATCTTCTCAGAAATTGCGAAACATCCGCCAAATAGCTGGCAGTACGGGAGAATACGGAGATATCCCCTGCCCAACCCAAACGCTCGTTCCTCTGCGGACAATCGGTAGGAATAGACATGAAATTGGCGTAGGAAGACCAGGTGATATTTTCCCAAAGCTTGTTTACTTTCGCATTGGACGTTTCATAATGAGAAGAAAGTTCATGAATGGAACTAAGCACTATGCCTTTCACTGCTTCTACCGGCAATGGGGCTTCAATACCTGTAATTTCTACAAAGCGATAGCCGTGATACGTAAAACGGGGAAGGATTGTTTCCTCACCGCCTTTCGTTATATAAATATCCTGCGCCATAGCTGCACGGATATTCTCAAGCATTATCATACCGGTATTACTTTCATACTCGGGGAGTTCGGGATATTTCACTTCCGCAAAGCGCAAATTAATCTTCGTTCCGGGCTTCATTCCGGAAAGACTGATTTTAGGTACACCCGCCATATTCTGCCCCATATCATAAACAAATACACCCGGACGGACTTCTTCGACAGAGAGAGCCGGCAATTCTTTTATAGCTTTCACCGTCTGACCGTATTGACCTGTCAATGCAAAATCAGAGTAATTATCCACTTTGGGCTTGTTCGGATTTCCCTCTGTACTGACATTGCCGTCCAAGACGACCTCACAAGCCGGATGCCAGCCGGACGCATCATAGGCAGCCGTACTCCATCCTTCTATTTCCGCATCTTTTGCAGCATCATATACTTCTCCCTGAAAGAAACTGCCATAAAGTACAGGCCCTTTATCGAAATATTGCCAGGTAGACGGTTCGGAGACAATCACTTTCTCTCGTCCGTCTGCATAAGTAATGACCAACTTTGCCAATAAAGATTGACGGTCGCCGAAGAAGTTCCAGTTATCTCCTGTGAAAGTTGCACCGCCACTCCACCAACCTTCGGACAATATAGCGCCAAGTGCGTTTTTGCCGGAATGAAGATAATCAGTAATATCAAAGGTCTGATACATATGCGTCTTGTTGTATTGGGTAAGTCCGGGATTGAAGTAATCGTTTCCTACCCGTTTGCCATTCAGATAGATTTCATAGATACCACGAGAGGTTACATACAGACGTGCTTTAGCTATCCTTGTATCCGAAGTTACAAAAACCGTCCTAAGCATAGGAACTGAATTTCCCTGCGGAGTGAATGTCTTAAAAATGCCGGAACTACCACCATCTATCCGGTTATCTTCATCCTGTACCGTTGCTATCACATTCGAAGGGCTTCTAAAATTAGCAATTTCCACTTTGGAGAAAGAAGCGGACTGCCCGGCGGGAACAGAATAACCGACATCTCCTACTACCGGAAAAGCTATAAAATCCCCTCCTCTCCCTAATGGATTCAGATTGACCGAACCTATTTCCTTGCCGGCATTACCTATATAAAAACGCGTAAAGCCCAATTCAGAAGTAAGGCTTATACGATGACATTCGTATTTATTGTTCTCATTAATGACTTCCAAAGGTACAGCCAGACTTTTATAAGGAACATTTTCTCTGTCATTCGGATGATAACCTACCCTATATACATTCAGCACAGCCTCTTTGCCGGAAGATAAGGGAGTGATATCCAGTTCCACTTTAATGTATGATTCATCTTTCTTATTCTCCAAATGAGACAGGTTCTTATATTGCCCCATCAAACGCTCATCATTAGCTCCATAGATAAATCCCGCACAGGTACTCTTTGAAGTCGCATCCAATTTCAGTGAGAAGTTCAGTTTGAAAACAGGAAGGTAGTGGGAATATAGCATCCTGTCGTCATCTCCCCCACCAATCCATTTGGCATCGCTCCATCCCTGATAGGCACGGTCACTGCTCATCAATCCGGTTTCGAACCAGGAAGAAGCGGAAACTTCCCTATTTTTATTATCCCATACACGGACTGTCCATGAATAGCGCGTAGCAGCTCGCAAAGAAAGTCCGGCATATTCGATATTCAATGATTTATCATCGGTTATCTTTTGGGAATCCCATACTTGCGTACCAGCCTCATCGGTTACTATGATTTGCCGGGCTGTTTGTGTCAACTCTCTCTCATCTGTCCCCCCTTCCATCTGCCAACTGAACCGGGGCTTCTCCACATCAATCCCTAACGGGGTTGTCGCATATTCCACTTGTAGTTTTTTCAGCCGAAAAGAAGTAGCGGCGGCGCTTGATAAGCTATTTATTAATATAAAGAATAAAAGGCAAATATAGTTCTTCATTGTTTTCAAGATTTATCAAATTTCTATTTGGTTAATACATAACACAATACGCCTCATTATATTCTCAAACAATTCTCACTACTATGAGAAAAAATACTCATCGCGATGAGAAAAAATTCTCATAGGAATGAGTATTAATTCTCATCACCGTGAGAAAATATTCTTATCACGATAAGAAAATATTCGATTTGTCTTCATGCATTTCCGCATCGAATTAGAAAAATTACTTGATATTCACTTTATCTACAAAATCCTTCATATTGACGTTCAAATCTTCCAGTGAAGTCACCCGCTTACCATTCAATACAATATTCTCGAACAGGATATTTCCGATTCTGCGATTCTTATCATACCCTTCTATCAGCGAAGGATTGATATACTTGCCCGTACAAGATATATTACGGAACACGATATTCTTTATACCCCGCCCCGGCCCCGTGTTATACTTTTGATTGTACATCACACGGAGATGGAACAACTGACCTTCCTGGATATTTTCCACACGAATATCTTCAAAAGTGATATTCCGTGCCAAGTTATGGTCACCTACGTTGATAGCCATACATCCCTGATAATCGCGGTCATCCTCATCATGTTCCAGTATATCAATATTCTTGAATAGTATATCTTCCAACACTTCGTCTCCGGTTTTCGTATTGCCATGTGTGCCTATGTTGATAGGGTGCGCGATGTCCGCCCAAAGAGTGGAATTGAGTACGCGGATATTACGACAATCCCCATAATAATTCCAACGATGTGTATAGAGAGCTATGCAATCATCCGAATTACGGAGAAATACATCATCAATCGTCACATCCGAGCAAGACATAAAATCCAGTCCGTCACTCCATCCCTGATAGCTGAATGATTTCAAGTTCTTGATGGTTATTCCCGTAGATTGTCCACCGGAGACTGTATAATGGCGCGAATTAACAACTGTAATGCCATCAATCAACACATTTTTGGAATAGGCAACCGAGATTCCCTGTTGAGGTTCAAGCAACATTCCATGTCCCAGGATTTTCACGTTCTCCACGCTGTCACAGTTCAGGCAACCTTTCAGCACTGCACCGCCTTCCAGATAAACCGTCGTATTGGAAGGAATACGGAAACACTTGCCTGCCGCATCGGTAGGTTCATGAATGCCGGACTCAAAGTACATCACGTTCGGGTCATTCTTGTCCGGAACATTTTCAATAATCGGATTGGCAAATATATGCAAGTTATTCAAACGGTCGCCATTGAATTCTACGGAGAGTTTTTGCGGTTTGTCCAATGTAAACAGAAGGAAGTTTCCGTCTATCTCCGGCTGAATACCTTTGGAGAGGGGACGCACTACTGCCGAACGGATTTCTCCGTTGTTCTTTTGTACCAATACTTCTACTTTTCCGGAGAAATCAAACTGCACCATGGTCGCATCGGACTTGGTATCCATATCCACCTTCACGTTGTATTCGAAAAGGTCTACCCAATCTTTTTCACCTACTTGTCGCACTTTTACTGTATAGTCATCGTTGTGACGGGCATAGTAGATGCCTTGCGGCACAGGATAGATGACAATTTCCGCTCGCAAAGTCTCTGCAACCATGACAAGCAGACTAATTATTATAAAATTCAACTTTTTCATTCCTAAAAAACTAAAACCATTAAGATTAAAAATACCCGGTATCCTTCGCTTCAAGTTTTCAAAAGAAATAGGAAAAGCATCAAACGAAGATACCGGTAGAAAAACTATTTGTTTTTATCTCGCAAACATTAAAGTTCCGAACCCAAGAGCGTCGAAGCCTCCACTGGTTTCACCATAATTACCACCTCCGCCTTCGGGAAATGCCCTATCACGACCTATCTGCGAATATTTTACTTTTGTATCCAGTACGTTCTTCACCTTGGCGTAATGATAGTAAGGAAGCGCCCATATAGGTCTTAGGTTTCCGCGTCCGGTCGTTCCCAACTCCGGTTGTTCTACCGGAGATATGCCGCCCCATGCATTCTGTTGGTTCCAGGTGTACAATGTATAAGGTACCCCGTCATTCGTGTAGTTGAAACATGCCGCATATTCACATGCTTTCAAGAACATATTATCCCGATACGCAAAGAAGTCATCTCCCTGATTATATGCAAGTTGGCAAATAGTCCCGAGCAGCCCCACGCACATCAATGTATGTCCCTGGTCGCGACCACTCTCCTGCAATTGCGCAAAGTTGGCATAAGCTCCGTCGTACACATGATAGATGGCCAGGGTGATACGACCGTTTGTTTCACCGATTTGGAAATGCTCGATAGCTTCATTGTAAATGTCACGGCGGTCTGTCAGAATACCGATTGCCATTGTAGAAGCAATGTTACATAAGCCCCAGTTAGCCCAATAATGCAAAGGATTCGTTCCGTGATGACGCACCAGAAAGTCTTTATTTGCCGGATAAAAGACGGAAAGCATCCATTGTTGGTATGCGGCAAAATCTTTGGGAGCCCATCCGGCATATCCTCTCAGCAACTCTCCTGCTATGGCAAATTCATGTCCATAGATTCCGGCACCCAAAGAGACGTTGGAGTCTCCCCCCAGTCCAATACAAGTTTGAGCCCACTTATTCAGAATTTCCACTGCTTTCTTTGCGTATTGCCCGTTCTCTTCTATCTTCCAGCGTAGCGCCAGTTGATAAGCGGCGGCAGCCCCACGGGCTGCGTTCATATAGTTTTCGCCACTGCCTCCACCTCTGACAATAATCTCGGTAGGATAAGTCTGGAAACTCAACTGGGCATATTTGCTATTCTTCAACAACTCATATCCTTCTACCCAGGGAGATTCTCCGGCTTTCAACTTTTCACGGATACGCTCGAAATCTTCTTCCGTATGCAGACCGCCTACGTGCTCCATCGCCACTGATACGTCTTTTGATTCCACTTCTACCAGACTTGTTTCCGGCAGAGGTATTTTATATAAATCGGTTTCTACTCCCACTTCCGGGAAATTGAATCCGTCGCCACATGATGTCATTGATACAAATGCCAATGCTGCAACTAAGTAATATAATTTTTTCATAATGTCTTTCTTTTTAATTTAAGATAATCATTCTCCAAGCCAAACGGTACTGATTGCCGATACTTTCATACCGCCTTGACCACCCAGCATGGTAAGGAATCCCATCGTTATTTCCGTCGTTTCGGTTAATTCAAATTCAACCTCTACTTTTTGAGGAGTCGTGCCTAAACTAATTCTCAAATTAGAAAGCAATGACTCTGCCAGCACGATGTGATCCGGGTCATCATATACCCAATGCTTACCTGCACCTGTATTCTCTTCTCTCACATAATCAGGGAATGTATTATTTCCTTTAGTTACCAGGAAGTGAATTGTAAAACGTCCATTATTAAAGAAAACTTCCGCAATATCCAGCACAAACTTATATTTCCCTTTAGGAAGTGTCTTGACTTGATAGAGTTTTCCATTCTCTTTCTTCCCTTCATCCCAACCGGACTGGCACTGCAAATAGGTAATTCCATTATTCAAAACCATTCCCCGGTCTTTATAAGGGTCATTGCATGACCATCCCAAAGGAGCAGACAATCCTTTGTATGCAGTTCCCGCCGATATAAACGGCTGCTTGTAATTCTGCAATACACATTCCGTCACATCCAAACCTTCAGTCAATAAAACCAACTCATCGTCACTGACGATAGGAATAGAAATCTCCTTGAAAGTCAAGACTACCGCACCACCGGTAAATCCACTCGGTATTGTCGCTTTAAATTCTGTATTGTTGATGAATTCCGGTTCCACCTTTATACCACCAACCGTTACTAGCGCGTCAGATGTAAGCCCTCTTCCGGTAACAGTTATCTCATCTCCTATCCGAACCAGTTTATCACCCAGCAGATTGGCAGAAGCCACAGAAATGATATAAGGAGTTTCTTTCACTGTGAATTTACCGGTGTAGAAAGTTACGTCGGACACCGATACCGTCAAATCGACCTCTCCATACACACCATCTTCCGGAGCAGGTACTTTCACAACCAATTCTGTCTTTGAATTAGAAACGATAACAGCTTCACCACCGCCAAACAAAACTTTCACATCTCCGGCTTCTTCCGGGAAGTTCTCGCCGGTAATGGTTACTTCCGCACCTATATACTCCTCATTACTGGAGACGCCGGTAATTTTCGGAGAAGGAAGCACGTTGAATACATAAACCGCCTCTATCAGTTCATATGCAGTTTCTACCATCACGCCGTTATCACCGGTCGTTGCTTCTTCCGGAACAATTATCACAATCTCCGTATCCGTAGAGCTGACCACTTCAGCTTCGACATCTCCGAAATATACTTTCAGAGGTTTCTCCCCGGTTCCTATAAAGCCTTCCCCCTTCAACGTAACCTTAGCACCACGATAGCCGCTTTCGGAAGATACTCCTGTAAATGAAGCATGTTGCAGCACGGTGAACTTACCGGATTCGCCGCTTAGAGGAGTGTTGACGTGTTGTTTAGAGATGGTCAGGTCGACAGGCCCGGTCGTAGCTTTAGCCGGTACTTTCACTACAATCTTCGTATTCTCGCATGAAACGACCTGAGCAGTTTCTTTCGTTCCGGTGAATACTAATTTCACCGCAGAAAGGGTGGAACCCAAGTTTTTGCCGGTAATCGTAATTTCATCTCCAGGAAAGGCCATTATAGGAGAAATCTCCGTCACAGACGGTTTTCCGAGTACCTCGTAAGTAAGTCCCGATACATGCGTATCGCCCAACAGATTTATTATGATTTTTCCGGTTGTCGCTCCTTCCAGCACTTTCACTACCAGCCGTTCTTCCGAGCACGAGATGATTTCCGTCTGATTCTCACCAATGAAAACTTTCATCAACTCCGGAGAAACTCCGAACTGTTCTCCGTTGATTGTCAGTTCCTCGCCGATATAACCTGCCACCGGAGATATGCTGGACACGCTGACCGCGCGTCCCTCATACTTCAGGTCTACTATCTCTTCTCCACCTTTATCACATGATGTCCATATAAACAAGGACAACAATAAGAATAAGCTATAATATATTTTTTTCATAAATCTGCTTTTTAATCTTGGTTATCAATAGCTTTCTCTCTATTAATTTTGATTGCCGAAAGTTTTACCGTTCCCTTATTATTCAACTGGGTTACAAATCCCATAGTCAGTTGCTTTGTTTCATCCAAATGAACGGCGATTTCTTTTGTATGCGGATCCATAGTGCCCGTGATACCGTAAGACGTGATTACTTTATCTATATTCTCACCAGTGAGTTGGTCGCCATTGGCTACCAGGTCAGGAATAGTTCCATCACCTTCGGCTATCACAAAATGCACACCAAAACGACCGGCTTCTTTCTGTATCTGAACAAAATCCAATTCGAATACATAGTCACCTTTCGGCAAGGTAGTCACTTGATATATCTTCGCATTTTCCTTCTTATTGCTGCCCCAACATTCCAATACGAACAAGCCGTCGGGATTCTCTTCCGTGAACTGTATAGTCGTTGCGCCAACAAAACCGCCGGTTGTATGCCAGCCGGTAGCTATCGCCCAAGTTCCTACAGCACCACTCGGACTGAACGGGGCTACGCTGTTCTGCAAGAAGATAGATGTCACGTCGCCCGTTGCTTGCGGATCCATCAGTCCCGTACCGGTGAGTGTCATGCTATTGGCGTTTGCTTCGGGACGGATAGTAACGGTGACAAGTCCCGACGTATATGCCGGAGTTTTGACAACAATCTGTTCGTCTACCAGAGACTCTATCGGAGCTACCGTTCCGTTAAACTTCACTTCAACCAGAGTCTTGTCAGTACCGAAGTTTGCTCCTTTTATTGTTACCAGGTCGCCTTCGACAGCCATATTCGAGCCGTATTCCGCATTGTGCGAAAAAATCTCTTCTATGATAGGAGTGGGATATACCTTGAATGTTCCTACGGTAACAGGTTCATTGTTCCATGTCTGCAAAGTCACGTCGCCCGCTACTGCTCCTTCGGGCACTTCCACCACTACGCAGTTGTTGTTGCAAGACAGAATGTTACTTACCGCCACTCCTCCGAAAGCTACTTTCAGGGCTTCTTTGCGGTCGCCGAAGTTGGTTCCTACAAACGTGACCTTCTCTGCCGCATATCCCAGCGTCGGATACATCTCCGATATTTCTGCCGTAGGATATACATATGTCTTAAATTTAGCGTCCTGCTCGCATCCGGTAAACAGCATCGGAAAAGAGATCAAAGCCAACAGACCGAACGCATTTTTTATTAATGAGTATTTCATATCGTTCATATATATAGATTAGTAAGTTATTTAGTAACCCGGATTCTGCTTGAGATTAGGATTCAAGTTAATCTGATGTTGCGGAATGGGATACAGGTAATGACGTGAGGAAAGTGAACTGTCCGCTTTCTTGGAGAGAAGCACGCACGATAGTTCACCGTGTCCCGTCTCTACTTTCAACTCACCGTTAACATAAGCGCTGGAGTTGTAAGCAGAAAGATTGTTGCCGTTGGCATCTTTGAAGGTAGTGGCATAGCCTACTCCGCCCAGTACTCTGCCGCAACGGGGTTGGTTCAGTTCACGTTCCAATAGGCCCCAACGTTTCAAATCGTCGTAACGGAAACCTTCCATATAAAGTTCCACCGCCCGCTCGCGACGAATTTCGTCCATCATCACTTCTTCGTGTGATTTAGTCGAGTTGGTCAGTGTAATAATCTGCCCTACCAAAGCATTCGTAAGCGAAGCTACATTGGCACGTCTGCGTAGATTATTGATGGAAGCGTCCAGTTGAGTGTCCTCTATCTTATTGTAGCGTGTCATTACCGCTTCTGCATAGTTCAAATAGACCTCCGCAAGACGAAGTATTGAATAATTGGCAGACTCTTCACGTTCTTGTGCAGGCTTGTAGGTAATGAATTTCATGTTTCCATAACCCGATGTTCCGTTTAAAGACATATTATCCGCATTTTTTCCTACATATGCTTCCATGCGATAGTCGCGATTCTTATATTCGGATGTCGGGGTGTAGTAACCGCCGAACTGCTCGTTACCTTCACAAACCGGAAGTCCGTTTTTACAAAGGAACATATCCATAAGCTTTCTGCTAGGATAGACATACGACATATTCAGATTCAACTGGAACTTGCCGGGAGCAGCGTCACGGTCGAACACGGAATAGATGATGAATTCCTTATTCGTATCTCTTCCATAACCGCCGGGGTTACTTTCGGCATCTTCGATGCAGAAAAGGTAACGGCTGCTCATATTGTTCATTCGCGCATCACCGTTATAGTTCCACAAAGAGTAAGCCTGGTCTTTCATCACTTCTTCGGACAAAGCGATACTTTCTTCGAGGAATACGTTCACCTGGTCGGACGCCGGGCCTGCCGAACCTTCAAAATCCGCTTTTGTACCTACATTCTTGCGCCATGTGGCTTCGTAGAGCAATACGCGTGCCTTGAAAGCTTTTGCCGCCTGCTTGCTGATATGACCTTTATCAGAGGAACTGATATTCTGCTCGATCGGCAGTTTGTCTATGGCGTTCTGAAGGTCGGCAAGAATCAAATCTATCACTTCATAGCGGCTGTTACGGGGATAATATAGTTCGGGAGACTCCGTATCGAGAGACTTGGTCACAATAGGTACTCCTCCGAAGTATTGCAACAGATAGAAATAATTGTAAGCACGGAAGAAATACGCTTCGCCGATATATTGTGTAAGTGCAGACTGGTCACCTGCGTATGCCGCCGCTTTCTCCAACAACATATTGTCTGCCCGGATATTGCCGTAAAGGCTTGTCCAACGACTGTCATCATACCCTACACTGATAGTTCCGTGACCGATATTCCACTGATTGGACGGGTTCGTTATAAGGTCGGACTGGATATCCATGTGGTCAAGAATGCCCGAACGCCATCCAAGCAACTGAGAATATAGACCATTGGCGTATTCACGGAAGTGTTCCGGCGTCTTAAAATAAACCGCATCTGTCTTCGAGTCCAAAGGATCCAAATCAAGGAATGTGTTCTGGCAGGCAGTGAGTCCCAACAAACAGCTACATACCAATATATAAATTATCTTCTTCATACTATTTTCTTTTTATCGATTTGTTCATATTATAAGGTAACATTCAACCCGAACGACCAAGTACGGGCAAACGGATATCCACCGGTATTGGAAGCAGCTCCCATTTCAGGGTCGAAACCGTCGCGGATACTGGTTGCTTCCCATAAGTCGTTGCCAGAGAAGTAGAGCCGTACTTTTTCGAGTTTTACCTTGCGCGTCCATATCTGCGGCAATGTGTAACCGACAATCAACGTTTTCAGACGGATATAGCGGCTGTTCTGAAGCATATAATCATTGTTCTCATAGTTCCACTGAGCCAACGTGGAGTTGGTGGTCAGACGGGGAAATTCTGCGTTGGGATTATCTTTTGTCCATGTCTTGCCAAGATAGGTCGGGTTTTGGTTGGTGGTACGCATACGGAACGGATAAGCCATATAGTCTTTACGCAAAATATACTGTTTTCCCACTCCCTGGAACATGGCACTAAGATCGACACCTTTCCATGAAAATCCGACATTCAATCCGAATACAAAATGCGGAGACGCATCTCCGACATACTGCAAGTCACTATTGGCACTTCCATCAGCAGTAATTTTATAGTCGCCATTCAGGTCGAGACGTTTCACGTCTCCCGGACGCAACTGCCTGTCACTGTTCTTTCCGACATTCAATAGGTCGCCTTTTCCGCCATACAGTGCATAGTAGCGGTCTACTTCTTCCTGGTCTTTAAAGAAACCATCGGTACGGTAAAGGAAGAAAGCGCCCAACGGATAACCGTTTACATTATTCGTTCCTGCCGTATAAGTATCGGCTCCTTCTACATTTTTCAGTAAAGTCTTGTTATCTCCGATGTTAAAGTTGGCATAGTAAGAGAAATCCCGGACTTGGTCGCGCCATCCTACCGTAACTTCCCATCCTTTTACGTTCAGGCGTCCGCTGTTGGTCTTGGGAGCCGTTCCACCCAATACACCGGGATAAGTAACATTGGAAAGCATCCCGATATTATCCTTGATAAAGTAGTCGAAAGACGCAGTCAGGCGATTGTTCAGGAAGTTCAAATCTATACCGATATTTTTCTGTTCCACACGTTCCCATGTGGTATCATAACTAATCAGTCCGCCGTTGGCAAAACCGGAAGATACTTGTTGGGATACGCTGGTACCGAAGGCTGTATTACCTTGACTTATCAAAGACAGGTAGGCAAAGTCGCCCAAACCACCATTATTACCGGAGTTACCGTAGCTTAAACGGACTTTACCGAAACTGACAACCGGAGTGATGAAGTTCATAAAATCTTCGGCCGTGAAAACCCAACCCAAAGAACCGGAGAAAAAGTTACGGAACTTATATCCTTTGGCAAAACGGGAATCGCCGTCCCGACGTCCCAGGATTTCTGCCAAGTACTTCTCCGCATAGTTGTAGTTCAATCTCATAAGATAAGAGTAAGTACCACTCTGCGTCTTTCCTCCGCTACTGTTTTTCTTTCCGCTAGCCAGTTCGAGGTCATACACGCCTGAATCCTCCATCGTTTCGCGGGCAGCCGAAAGTTTCTTCACCATCCATTTCTCGGCATTGATACCCAAGGTAGCCGATACGTTGTGCATATCGGCAAACGTGCGGTTATATTTCAGCAAACCGGAATAGTATTGATAAAGCTGATTGTTGGCTTCCATCAGGTATGCCGGATTGTTGGTATCCTTCAAAGGGAAAACGCCACCCGAATTATCCATAGTCTGCTGGGTAGCCACAATGGTACGCACGGGATTTCCAAACCAGTCGTACACCTGTACCGGAATGACGTAGCGGTCGCGGCGAAACTCTTCATTCTGGAAGGAAGCCATACCCTCGAAACTGATTCCTTTCCAAATATCAATCGTAGCTTTCAAGTCCACACGGGTAGTCAGGTTCGTTCTGTCGTCGCGTCCACCGTCCGAAATGGCAGCTACCGGTTGACGCTCTCCTCTGCTTCCGAAGATAGAATACCACTGTCCGTAGGGATTCTTAGCAGGAAAGAAAGGCGGGTCGTAGGCATACATGTTGGCGTCGATGCCTGTTGAGGGAGTGCTTGTATCTGTTTTAATCATGCTGGCGGAAGTTTCCAGTTTGAACCAGTCCGTCAGTTTTATTCCGTAATTCAGACGCAAATTGAGCTGTGTCTGTCCGTCATAGGCTACAGCCAGGTTAGCCTGGTTGTCGGCATATGCCAGAGAGATGCGGTAATCGGATTTTTCCGTCGAGCCCGACACGCTCAGGTTGTGCTGATAGGAATAACGGCGGGCAAACAGTTCTTCCAAACGATTGGCGTTGCCTATAAAAAGGTCACCCCATCCTGCGTCAACGGTATGATAGATTCCTTCATATCCGGTCTGCATTTTCCGTAAAGTCTCTTCTCCCCAATTCCACCAATCCTTGGTTTCCATTTCATTATTGGCTTCTATCCACATAGAGGCATACTCTTGCATGGACGGAGAATAAGACATTATACCGTTGGTAGTGAAACGCATATTGAAGTTATAATCTACCGTCGCTTTGCCTTTACCTTTCTTCGTTGTGACAAGGATAACGCCGTTGGCAGCCTTCGCTCCATAGATAGATGCCGCACCGTCCTTCAAGACACTGATGTTTTCTACATCATCCATGTTCAGGTTTTGAAAAGAAACGGAATTCAATGCAGGTACTCCGTCGATAACAATCAGTGGACTGCCGCCGTTGATAGATGTCGCGCCACGAATCTGGAAATTCAGACCTTCATTACCCGGACGGGTAGATGAACGGGTAACGACCAGCCCCGGAGTGGCTCCCTGCAAGGCTGCTCCCACATTGGTGATGGCACGGCTCTGCAATGTCTTACTGCTCACCGATTCCACCGCACCCGTCAACGTCGCCTTTTTCTGTGTACCGTAACCTACGACAACTACTTCATCCAGCGCATTGTTATCTTCTTTCAATACAACCTTGAAATCGGAACGGTCGTTCAAGTTGACAATCTGGTCTACATATCCGATATAGCTAATTTTGATTTGCTTCGCATCAGCAGGAATATTCAGTGAGAATTTACCGTCCATATCGGTAATCACTCCCGCATTTCCTCCGACAACCACTACATTACAACCAATCAGCGGTTCGCCGTTAGCATCCGTAACAAGACCTTTGATGGTACGACCTGCCTGGGCGACAATCAAACTTTCTTCTACAGATTCATTTGCATAGAGCACTATACCGGGTGAGCCACCCAGCAGCACGGCAAAAGCCAATGCGACTCCTCTACTACATAAGAATTTGGATTTAATTTCCATAATACTATTAAATTGTTAAAGTTAATATGTGTTTTTCCGAATCTGGTATCTAACCGACTTTGGAGAATTCATCTTTCAAATATGTACGTACTGTTTTGCGAGCCAGTAACAGTTGGCACTCTACCGTACGGGGAGATAAGGATAGCTTATCGGCAATAGCCGGACAGGAGAGTTCGTGGTGAAAGCTCAACTCATAAATCCGGCGACGTTTAGAGGGAAGAGTTCCGACTACCTTATTGTGCAACCGCTTTAATTCACCATATTGCACGGCTTCTTCAGTAGTATTCCGTGTTTTATCTTCTACATTATTATATATATAGGAGACAAAATCTTCCTGCCGATAGTAACGGCGGATTTTATCCGTCACCATATTACGTGCAATAGTGATTAGTAAAGACCAGACGGTATCCTTGTTCACAAATGCCCTGTGTTCCCATAAACGGACAAAAACATCTTGTGCCAAATCTTCCGCCTCGTATGGATGACAAATACGGATAGCGATATAGTTCTTGATGAAACCCTGGTATTTCAGGTAACATTCCGAGAAGAATTCGTCAAATGTAGAAGGTTGCTTATTCATGGTATTAAGTTTATCCGTTAATCGATGTTACAAAAGTAGAGATAAGAAACAGAAACGGATATAAGAAAAGTAACAGATGACAACGCTATCGTAACAAGCCCGTTTTTTTCATGGATTTCCCCATTTCATCGGTGTTTTTCTGTATGGCAGTACAATAAAAAAGGGGATATCGTTATTTCTAACGACTCCCCTGTTCTTAAATTTGTATAGAGTATGTTACCTCATCTACAATTATCTTATTTGCCTTGCTGCTGTTCCTGAAAGTCCGGTATGCGCTTTACATTCGCCCCTTTCATTACACCTCTTTTGATAGCTTCGTTCGTATCCGTAATTTCTTTCTTGACATGTTTATAATACTCTTTGGTCAAGCCTTTCTCGGTAGCATCCGATTCTGTGGCAGCCCAGAAGTATTGATAATCCATCAACATCAAATCGGGAGCAACAACTTTAAAGAATATACTGTCGCCCGCAAACTTCTCACGTAAGTCGCCCAAGTAAATAGTATCTGCCGGATTTACCTCCTGAGTGTTCGCGTTACTTTTCGAACCACTACCTCCACAAGATGCCAACAACAAACTTCCTACCAATGAAATAAAAACTAGTACTTTCATATACATATAAATTATAGATAAAAACGTTTTGAATATTTCTTATTAATCTGACAATTACCCCAACTAATGGATGCAAAAGTAACAATTTATATCGTAATCCGGTTATTTTCCTATCATTCTTTTTTCTCATGCTCTTCTACATACTGTTTGGGCAGCATGCCGAACATCTCTTTGAAGCACTTTGAAAAATAACTCGGTGAACTGAATCCCACCCGGTTCGCTACCTCTACAATCGGCAGGCGGCTGCCTTGCAGCAACTGTGCCGCACGTTTCAGGCGAATATTGCGAATAAAGTCTGTCGGCGTGTCTCCCGTTATCGACTGCAACTTGCGGTAAAGGCTCATACGTGCCATTCCCAAATCACGGCTTAACTCTTCCACCCCATATTCCGGATTATCCATATTCTTTTCCAGATATTCCAGACTTTTCTGTATCAACTGCTCATCCACCGAGGTAATCGTAATCGCACTCGGATTCACCTCTATATTCTTACGGAACTCCTGTTTCCTCTTTTCCTGTTGCTCTATCAGCTTTTCAATGCGTACCATCAGCATGTCAAAGTTGAATGGCTTCGACATATAAGAATCCGCGCCTACCTCATAACTGTTGATTTTAATATCATCCGCCGTACGTGCCGTCAGCAATATCACCGGGATATGAGAAGTCTGCACATTGGTCTTGATACGCCGGCAAAGTTCGATGCCGTCTACTTTCGGCATCATAATATCGCTGATAATCAAGTCCGGATTTTCGTCGATTGCACACTTCTCCCCTTCTTCACCGTCGCCGGCTTCCACAATCTGATAAAAATCTTCCAGTTGCTCTTTCAGGAAGGTGCGGAATTCTTTGTTATCTTCTACCAACAGTAGTTTCTTCCGGTTCTCATCCGAAGAGGATTTTCTCTCTATTATATCATCGTCAGCTTTTTCTTCCTGAACGATTTCTTCTGATAGTTCTTCCATTTCCAACTTTAAATCCGTCGGCAGCCATACGGTAAATGTGCTTCCGCAGTCTATCCGGCTATCCACTATGACTCTTCCTTCGTGAATATTCACATATTCTCTAACTAGATGAAGCCCGATACCGCTTCCCAGCTTTTCATCCCCCTGGTTTCCGACTTGATAAAAACGGTCGAAAATATAGGGCAAGTCTGATTCCGAAATGCCGATGCCCGTATCAGAAACTTCTATTTTTACGTAATTCCTTTGTTCTATTTCCTCTGTGGAAAGTGTCAAGTGAACCGTGCCGCCTTCGGGAGTGAATTTAAAAGCATTAGACAGAAGATTATTCACTATCTTATGCACTTTATCACTATCAAAAAACATATAAAGAGGTTTATGCAGTGTCTGAGTGACAAAATTGAGATGCTTCTCCACTGCCATCGGCGCAAAGTTGTTGGATGCGGAAAGGATGAACTCCTCCATATCTCCATTCATCAAATGCAGTTTCTCGCCTTTCATCTCCAATTTACGGAAATCCAGCAGTTGGTTGACTAATGACAACAGATTCTGCGCATTCTTATAAATCGTATTCAACTGTTTCTTCATCGTGTCATCCGCCACCTTGCGTAACATCATGTCGAGAGGAGTAATAATCAGTGTCAACGGTGTACGGAGTTCATGGCTGATATTCGTAAAGAAACGGAACTTCATCTGGTCCAGTTCTTCTTTCTGTTTCAACGCTTCCTGATGCTGCATACTGATAATACGCTGACGGTTACGCCTGTTGATACTATAAATCAGACCGGTAACCAACAGAATAGAAAGAATAATATAAAAGATACGTGCCGCAAATGTATCCCAGAAAGGCGGATGAATGACAATCGTAAATTCCGACTCCGGTCCCCACACGCGGTCATTCCCGGCCGCCAGTACCCGGAAAACGTATTCACCCGGCGGGAGATTGTTGTAGGTGACACGTCCCTGCCCGTTTTCAAACAAAGACTCCGTCCATTCTTTATCGAATCCTTCCAACTGATAACGGAAAGAGGTCTGGGAAGGATTAGGGAAGTTTAATCCGGAAAATTCAAGAGTCACGAAGTTCTCATCATAATCCAGAGATACCTTATCCGAATAACTGAGTGCCTTGTCAAACAATATCCGTCCATTATATTCTTCTCCTGAAGCTACCGGAACATTAAAAAGCCGGAAGGAAGTGAACAAAGGGCGATTGACACATTGGTTGTCAACCATATGCTCCGGAGAAAAGGTGATGAATCCATTCATCAATCCGAAAAAGAGCTGGTTGTCCCGGGTAGCCAATGAAGGGAAACTGAATAAATCATCTTGCCGGATTTCCGCTTCGGAAAGATAACTGATTACATGAAAAACATATCCTTCCGGTTTTCTGTCAACCTTAACTTTATAGATAGAAGTAACAGTAGAAATCCATATATCATGGTTCTTATCTTCCACTACATTCAATATGGCACTGGATAAACCTTCCTCTTTTCCTAAAGTATAGCTACGTCCGTCACGGGTTAATATGCTCAATCCATACTGTGTGGCAAACCACAAAGTCCCTTCGTAATCCTTAAATATCTGGTTATACTTTATACTGCCCCGGTTGAAGATAGAATTGGCTTGCCCGTCCTGTTCGGGTATCCAAATTGTTTTCTTGTCGGAATCATAAATATATAACCCGTTGTCACTCCCGACAATCAACCGCGACTGATTATCCACCGCCAATGCATTGGCTACTTTATACTTTTTCAGTTCAGGGAATTGCTCCGACAATAGACTGATTTCTCCATTCTCCGTATTGAATAACCCGACGCCTCCGTATATACTTACCCATAACCGCCCGGACTGGTCTTCCACCATCGTACGTATATTGGTAAAGTCCAGTTCGTTCTGATAATCCGTGTTAGGATAAGCGTATGCATGAACTTTCCCGTTCTCTATGCAATATAATCCGTCGTGATATGTACCTACCCAGATTCTTTTTTTACTGTCTTCATAAAGCAAGCGACAATTCTTCTGATTGAATTCTTTATAAAGTATATCCATACGTTGAATTCCCGGTTCATAACGATAAAGTCCCTGAGTGGTACCCATCAGTATTTCCCCTTTCGAAGTTTCAAGCATACATCTGACTTCTTCCCCATTCCAGGAACCGTCCACTACCTTTTTATTACAAAGCAGCAACTTGTTCATGCTGGGATGATAATAACAAATGCCCTGATTGAACAGTCCTATCCAGACCGAATTATTCTCCTGGTCACAATAAATACTTTGAATACCATTTTGAAGAGATTTACCTGATAACAGGGGAATATTCAGTGTAGAGGTCACTGAGAAATTGTGCATGTCGATTACATAGAAACCGTCCATCACAGTTCCGACCCATGCATTTCCTCCTTTGTCTACATCCATAGAAGTAAACCAGGAATAATGCCCCAATTTAATGCCGGAGATTTGGTTCCACTTTTTATTATATACATCGTAATAGCCTATCCCTCTATCCCACATTATCCAGAAATCGCCATTAGCAAGTATTTTCAATATTGCCCGGTCGTCCGGTTTCAGTTGTCCTTCCAAAAAATCGACTTGCTTGACAAATCTCTTTTTCTCCAGGTCATAACAACGGATAACTCCTTTCTGATGAACCATCCAGCTATAATTTCCTTTACTCTCCACACCCAGCAATCCGCCGTAATATTCTGTAAATTCATCGTTCCTGCAAATCAAATCCAATGTCCCCGTCCTGCTATCATACATATAGACAGAAGAATCGGGCGTCAGAAACCAGCAATGCTTTTCCGAATCTATGAAAACATCTGAAATCTTTTCTTTCAATCCGAACCCGGACAATAAAGAATCGACATTATAGATATATTGCTCTGTGGTTAAATCAAAGACACGAAGCCCTCCACGTTCTTTCATCCATAAACGTTTCTCCGCATCCATGTATTGTTCAGGAATGATATGATTATAGGAAATCGGATATTCTCCCCGGAGATTGAAAGGGAAGTTGGAATAGTTGGCTCCGTCATACAAGCTAAGCAACACCGTACTCCGAATACCAATACGCCCGTCGGGTATAGGAAAAACTCCTTTGACGTAATTATCCGGCAACCCGTCGGTAACCCCTATGTGACGGAAGACATACGAAGTCTCCTGCGAATACATACGACCCGAAAACAAAACTCCCAATAAGACTGCCAACAAGTATATCCGTGTCTTCATAATCATCTTTTTTAATCTGTCCCTGTTATAGATACGAACCATAAATCAAATCCACGTATTCTATCTCACAATTATTTTTCGCATTGTCAAAAGGACTTTATCCCAAATGATAAGCAAAGATAACATTTAGCAGATAAAATCGGCTAAAAACCAACAAGAACCGACAAAACTTTCATCCCCTAATTTGTTTTTATCAAATAGAAAGATGTATTTTTGTAACAAGAACATTAATTGGCAAATATATGAGCAACAAGATTTATCCTATCGGCATACAAAATTTCGAGAAAATCCGCACAGACGGTTATTTCTATGTTGATAAAACAGCATTGATTTATCAAATGGTGAAAACCGGTAGTTATTATTTCTTAAGCCGCCCCCGTCGTTTTGGTAAAAGTCTGCTTATCTCCACACTCGAAGCCTATTTTTCAGGAAAGAAAGAACTCTTTGCGGGATTAGCTATGGAGAAACTGGAGAAAGAGTGGATAAAACATCCCATCATTCATCTTGACCTGAATGCCAAAAAGTTCGATACGGAAGATGATTTGATTCGTTTGGTAGACCGCCAGTTGCTTGTTTACGAGTCCCTATATGGTTCATGCTCTAAGGATGAAACCATAGACGACCGTTTTGTGACACTTATTCGTTTAGCAGCAGAGAAAACCGGACAGCGTGTGGTGATTCTTGTCGATGAGTACGATAAGCCCATGTTGCAAACGATTGGAAAGGATGCATTGCAAGAAGAATATAGGAACACATTGAAAGCTTTTTATGGTGTCATGAAGTCAATGGATGGTTATATTAAGTTCGCGATGTTGACAGGAGTTACTAAATTTGGAAAGGTGAGTGTGTTCAGCGATTTGAATAATTTGGATGACATCTCCATGTGGAACCAATATATAGATATTTGCGGAATCAGCGAACAAGAACTTCATGATAATCTGGAAAAAGAATTGCATGAATTTGCAGATAACAAGAATACTACGTATGACGAAATCTGCAAAGAACTTCGAGAATGCTATGACGGCTATCATTTCACACATAACTCTATCGGTATATACAATCCGTTCAGTCTGCTCAATGCTTTTAAACGAAAAGAGTTTGGCAACTATTGGTTTGAAACGGGAACTCCGACTTATTTGGTGGAATTACTTAAAAAACATCATTACAACCTACAACGAATAACACATGAAGAAACCAGTGCGGAAGTACTGAATAGCATTGATTCGACTTCGGACAATCCTATTCCTGTGATTTATCAAAGCGGTTATCTCACTATCAAAGGATATGACCCGGAATTTGGTATATACCGTCTAGGATTCCCCAACCGGGAAGTAGAAGAAGGGTTTGTCAAATTCTTACTACCTTTTTATGCTAATACCAATGCAGTAGAATCTCCATTTGAAATACAGAAGTTTGTTCGTGAGGTACGTTCCGGAGACTATGAATCATTCTTCCGACGCCTGCAAAGTTTCTTTGCAGATACGCCTTATGAACTAATCCGGGATTTGGAACTGCACTACCAAAATGTACTCTTCATCGTCTTCAAACTCGTCGGATTCTATACTAAGGCGGAATATCATACAAGCGAAGGACGCATAGACCTTGTCTTACAGACGGATAAGTTTATTTATATCATGGAATTCAAACTGGACGGTACAGCAGAAGAAGCCATGCAACAGATAAATGAAAAGAATTATGCACAACCATTTGAGCAGGATGAGCGCAGACTCTTTAAGATTGGCGTAAATTTTAGTGCAAAAACACGGAATATAGAGAAATGGATTGTTGAGGTAAATCAAAAGAAATAAGAAAAACTGAAATAGTACCGACTACTAATTGACTTACAACGATCGAAGTAACAATATAATACACACATATATTCTATCTAATAGCATTCTCTTTAAGTTAGTAACAGTAAGAATCCGAAGGACTTATAGCAACGACTTACTCGTTTGTAAAGAATTCTATTGTATTTTAGTCTATACATGAAAAATTCACCGTTAGCCAACGATAATTTCACCGTTGGCTAACGGTGAATTTGCCGTTGGCCAACGGCGATTTTGTACATTTCGACAGAAAAGTCAAAAAAAAGGGAAGAAATCATTCATCTCTTCCCTTTCAAAACTTTATAAAATAAACCCTACGTTGCCGAACCCAGTGCGGTATAGACACACTGTATTCCTTTCTTTTGTTCAAAGTTCAATACAAATTTCATTTCCATATATTTCAGCAACATAATTAAAAGAATCTATAGTTCAACAATTAATATAAGCTACTCTCTTGACTCAATACAAAGATACGATAAATAATGAATACCCTCTCATTGCTAGCACATAATATGTATGACATGTAATTGATTGTCAGTTTGCACGGTTTTATTCATCACTATTCAATTACAAGTACACCACCACGGGGAAGACAATCTATAAAACGTTCTTATCTGCTTTTATTGGAAAGTAGGCATCTTGAATCGGTATAACAATCCGCACACCATAGAAGCTACGCGGTCAGGTCTTCCCTGCTCGATACCATCGTATGTATCCGTACGGATACCCACTTTAGGTTCGGCATACAAATAGACGGAAGAAGCTACCCGCAGTTTGAACTGCACACCGGCATCCAGTCCCGGTACAACCTTAAACTCACCGTTACGACGTGCCAGACCGGCAGTAACTCCCATAAAAGGAACGACATCTATCACATGGTCGGGACTATATCCTTTCGCTAACGTAGCCAAACTCATCATGTAGTCCATACCCAAGCCGGCATAATGCAAAGGCAATTTATTCTGTGCTTTCGACTTATACAGGATTGTTCCGTTTATACGCCATGCCGACAGCGGAGTGTACCATTTGCCAAAACTTCCCTTCGCTTCCACGCCTGCGTTCTTCACCAAATCCTTGTTGCCAACCAGCAAGCTACCCATTCCGAGTGCTCCTGATACGAAGTAACGTTTGTCATCCTTACCAAATTCACTGCGATTCGCTGCTTTTGAGTAAGGGACGAAGCGGTAATGGAAACCGGCATTGACGCCTACCAATACGTCTTTCTGCAGAAAGCCCAAGTTTCCTTCAATGAACTTGTCGCCATACAGTCTGACTTGCGGTTCGATATACAGACCGAGGAACTCATTCACATGCCATAGTGTCTGTATACCCGCATTAATGCCCGGTTGGAATTTATGGTCTGACTTGGAAGTATAAGCCAGATTGACACCTACTGAACCTATTAAATCAAAGATACGGTCAGGATTGTATCCACTCATGGTAGACGTAATATTCCACAAATAATCAAGACCACCGCTGACGCTGATATGCCTTAGCTTGCCCTCTTTTACATTGCCAGGAACTACATAGTTCGTAAAGAATCCACCTGTACCCACCAGTCGCAAACCGGAATAGGCACTTAGCCACTTACCGAGAGAGACAGAAGCCTGCGGACCTACAGAGCCGAGGTTTTCAATATTCGTTTTATTCAGGAACATTTGCAGACCGACTCCCGAAGTCATAAACAGATTGTCTGCGATATGGCTGCTTGAGAATCCGTTTGCCGGACGTGCCGCACGGTCAATCGTATGATAGGTCAAACCTAAATTCAACTCTCCGAGCTGGTCTGTATTGCCGCCAAATCCACGACCACCTGCATATCTCTTGTGATAAACGTTGAGACGAGGTTCTATGAATAAATCTACGGAACGGTTGAGACGGAAACTTCCCTGTACGCCCACTCCTATCCCCGGAGCATACTTGGCTGAATTTTCCACTCCTTTTGTTCCTGACAGGTTAACACCCGCAATACCAATCAAGCTGAATATTCTCTCTTCATCATATCCCCAAAGGACATTATTGATATTCAACATATAGTCCGCGTGCAAATCAATATGTTTAAAATACCGACCTATACTACCGGCAGGTGTATCCGAAACTCCCACCGTCCCCGACAAACGCAGACCGGAAGAAGGGCTGAACCATTTACCGATTCCGGCAGAGAACTGGGGGCCTAAACCTTTGACCGTATTCTTGATTCCCGAAACTTTCAGCGTACTGATACCACCGGATAAGGAAATAAACATATGATTCAGGAACGAGCTATTATCGAAATCATCGAAATGAATCTTAGTCCCCATCGGAGCAGCAGGCATATACGTCAGACCAACCAAGACCGAACCGCCCATCTGATAGTTTCTCCAACTTTCCGTATGCGCGAAACCGTCATTATACCAGCCAATCCGTGGTTCTACGAACAAATCCAATGTACGGGAAAGACGTACATTTCCCTGTAAACCAATATGGGCGCCATAATAAAATTCACCCCCGCCTTTCAAATTCGGGTATTTTTCAGAACGTCCACTGTTATCGCCGACCTTAGAATAACCGGCTTCTATACCAGCTATTCCCAATAACTCAAAACGACGGTTGGCATTATATCCGTATGCCAAAGAAGACATATTCAGCAGATAGTCCAGACTACCGCCCCCCATCTTTATTTTAGAATCGTATATTTTCGACGGCAGATAACCCATGTTCACCCCTATCCTGAGTCCGTGAACCGGAGTAATCCACTTTCCCATAAAGAGATGAGCAGTCATACCTAATCCGTCCTGGGCATCCTTACCCGAAAGCAAGCTATACGGGCCTACACCGGCAGAGAAAAAAAGACGTTCATTGAACTTATTACTCTCAAACTTCTCATTCGCAGGTCTTTTCTGCAACATATATTGCAATGCGCCATAATCCTGTGCCTGTAAGGTAGCAGCAAGCATCAGAAATAACGCCACCGCCACATATTTATTTTTGATTCTGAGGATATTCATCGTTTACTCTTGTTGTATTATCATTATTTAAGTTTCTGCTCTTCCGGCAGCAAGTCAATAATATCACCGTCCACTCTTGCTGTTTCCAGTAAGGATGGGTCAAGTTCAAGGGCTTTCTCAATACTCATAATAGCATCACCCACTTTCTCCAAACGGTTAGCGGCAATCGCTTTCACATAATATTCGCGGGCTGTTGTCACATTCATGGCAGAAATCTTCTCCCATGCTTCCTCATTTCTCTTCATCGCCAGCAACATCACCACCTCATTGAAAGGACTGGTAGCCGCCACCTTTTCGAAAGCATCCTTATAGTAACCAGCCAAAGCCTGTACAATGGCTTGCAAATCCTCAGAAACAACTCCTTCGGGAACCAATGTCAATACGGAATCCGCCTTGGTATATTTTCCTTCATGCAGCAGGGCGATAGCCTGATTGGACAACAATTCTACCGGTGCAGACTTGCTGACAAACAGTTTGAGAATACGTGAATCCGGCGCATCTTTCTGTATGGTCGCTACCGCCAGTTCATTGGCCGCATACGTAAAGTTATCGTAAAGTTCAAGAGCTTCCCTACAATACTTCTCCCTCTCATCCGGAGTTTTCGCCATCGTAATCATGCGATAATATTCGAAACGGGTCAGTTCCTTCGGGTTCCTGTTGTAAAGCCCCCTAATCTCATCGTCAGTCAAGAAACGGAAGATTGAATAACCATACGTATATTGCACCTTTCTCAGTTTAGGCAGATAGGTAGCAGATATTTCCTTGTAGAAAGGTTTCAATTTCAATACATTATTCAAGCGGTAAGGAACGGATTCGTATTGCTTGATTAAATCCTCTACTTCCTTGGCAATTTCCGGTTTAGCGTCTTTCTTCAGTAATTCCGCCACTTCTTTCCATGAAGCTACCGCCGCATCCGATTTCACTTCCAGCAGCTTGCGCGTTTCCGGGTCCAGTTGTGACAGGATACGCTCCAATGCCTTGTTCGTACGCAGTTTCGCCAGTTGCAAGTTCCTCTCGTATGAACCGTCCGGTGAAGCCACGCCCGTGATATGGAAACTCTTCAAAGAAGCATCCGGGTTCGTCTCAATAGCACGAAGCTCCTGGTTCAAGCGGTTCAGTTCCACTTGGTTCTGAGGATTCTTGTCGTCCAAATCGGCTTTACCTACCAAGAATGTGAGGTTTACTTCCCCTTTCGTATCCCGTAGCTGCATGACAGGTTTCGGAAGATACTTCTCATCCGTCAGATTGAAAGCGGAAAACTTGTACTCCAGGAAACGCAGCGGGTTGACAGTTCCGCGTGCAATGGAGAAAGAATCACGATAAATGATATTCCGGTAGTTCTCCATCGCAAGGTGCACGTCCGCACGGTAATCATGTTGCAGATACTCTATATAAATAGAATCATGGTAGGCGATAACATCCCCCTTGCGTGAAGAAGTCGTTTTCACCTGAATATATTCATGCAAAGGGTCTTTGTCCAAATCATAATCGTACATACGGTTTTGCGTCGTATTGTAAGTACCGCCGTCGAATACCACAGGACGCATCAACAGACGTTTTTTGAGTGTTACATCATAAATGGAAGGCTGCAATACCAACCGGCGATGCGAGTTAAACATCTCCTTAGGCACCGGGACACGGGTTTTCAGATGGAAATAATTACCTTTGATTTCGATGTCCGTCGGTTCCGGAATCACTTTATCTTTTACTTTGGAAGTAATCGTCACTTCATCCAGTTCGATGACAGCATCTTTCAGCACTACATTAAGAATCTGCTTTCCTGCCACCTTCACCGTTCTGTCTTCATAACCTACACACGTAAACTTCAACGAGCCGTTCTTCTCCACCAATACGCTGTAACGGCCATCCTCGTCGGACATTTCTATACGTTCGTCATTGACAGGATTGAGCACATTCACATTCGGAACACTTTTCCCCTGCGGGTTTGTGATATGTCCTTGTACACGGATACGTTGGGCAGATGCATCCATGCCGACCAACATCATCGCCACGAGAAGCACACCTATTAATCTATCACGTTTCAAATTGATTTTCATTCTCTTTTCTGACTAGCTAATGTTCGTTCTAATTATCGAATAATATAAACAAAGGATACCCCCAGTTTGACAGGCGCAATGGTAGTCTTAGTATCGTTGACCGCACCCGGTTTCGGAGTACCCTTATCGTATTTAAACTGACGGTAGCGCAACACGCCTACGCCGGCAGTCGCTTCGATGTTCCAGTGGTCACCCAGTACCCATGCATATCCATAGGTCAACCCGGCAGCGTATGCATCTCCTTTGTGATGCACATCCTTCACCATCATATTAAAATTATTCACGAAAGCGGTGATTCCAAGAAAATGGCTCACCATCGGACGATTTAGCCAATAACGTACTTCCGGCTGAAAATGCGTGAAAGTAGTTTTGAAATTGTCAGTACTGATTGGGTTTGCGACAATCCCCATATTCAAGGAGATATGACGTCCCAAAACGAATTCGGCTTCAACGTTAGGACTGGCTGTCAACCATCCCAATGCATTTGTTTTTACAGCCACCCGTTGTGCGTGTACATGTACACCACAAAACAATAATAGAAATGATAACGCAGCAATTACCCTGCGACCATTCCTCATCACATATACCATAATTTATTTCCCACTAAATATTTCCCACTAAAATATTCACCCACAAAAAAAGGGCTTACTGTCCATACTATATACAAGTTGGACAGAAAGCCGCAAAATTAGAAAAAATATAGCATTAAAAACGTTTAAATACGCTTTTTTTGTTTTTTATTGCAACATTTTCCCATCTTAGACCGCAATATACCATATTGCGCATAAAATATACAATTTTTCTTTCTTATAAACGAAACATCAGATACGCAATAATATAGGTTCCGATACCGCATCGGATTTCACTTTTTTACCATTGATAACGACCGTGCAAGGAGCAGAAGAAATAATATACCATTTTCCCGCTTTCTTTTCGAGCAGCACATTGGCAGCCTTGTCAGCCTGAACCGTTATTCCGGGCACAACCAATTGCGTTCCATTTCCCAGGAAGAGCGTCTGGTTTCCCGCATACTCATTGCTGATAACTGCATAGTCCGCTTTCACTTTCATTCCCTGGTAAGTAGCAGCCTGCCCAGCATCGGACAAGGAGAAAATATGGTCTACACGCCCATTCCTACTCTTCACGCAGATTCCTGCAAAGTCTTTCAAACCCGGTTCTTCCGCATCAAAGTAAGAGACGGACTGAATAGCGGACGGCTCGTTCTTCGTACTCGGCTCGTAGATAGAAACAAAAGGACGATTCCACGCTTCCCCATGCTGCCGGGCAACAAAAGTCAGCGTCGGTTGCTCCTTTATATTATAAGGCATATTCGGTGTACGGCTCAACCCTTCAGTCATCGGCGACAATGCCGTAAAGACTTCGCGTTCCGGTTCACCCTTCATCCAAAGATTCATATATATGTCGTCACCGCCTTTATCCTTCATGTCTATGGTGAAAGTCGCTTTGACATCCTTGTCGGTAGCAGCCATTTTCTTATCATATAAATAGGAATAAGCATAAAGATGCGCACCGGCAAAAGCCAGTTCTTCCGTGGGCTGAAGATTCAAGTCAGTACCATCTGCCGCCGTCAATGTCAAAGACTGTCCGAGGTTATGATAGAAATAATCGTGCATCTTGTCTCCCCCCTTTTCCTTTCGGCTGCGGAACACATCGACATAATACCCCGTCTCCGCCCCGGTAGTAACGATACTCATCATACGCGTCTGGTCTGCCCTGCTCTCCGGTTCACGGAAATAAAGATTGCCGTAAGTGACGGACGTAAATCCCTTGCCCGGTTCCGCCGAAGCAGGGAAACAAGAAAGCAGCTCAAAAGAATGATTACTTTTCATCACCGGATAGCTCGATATACCATCCACACATACAGTATTATGACTGGGGAACTGAGAATAATACTCCGCATAATCCAGCCCGCTATACAAGAATAGTCCGATACCTGCATCCGGCCCCAACACATAGCCTTTTCCGTAAAGTTCCATCGAGATACCGTTGGCATGCATATGATTCCCTTCGCTGCCATTCAACGAAATCATCAGACTGTTGCGCGGATGCATACCGTTGCGCTGTACCAGCCAAGACACATTGGGAGCATAAAATAAAGGAGAAACATAATCCTCTATCTTTCCCGGCTGCACTTTCGGGTTTAAAACCAACGGTTTATCCTCAAAGAAAGAACTGACAGATACACGTACGTTCTTCTTTTCCTTTTTATCATTTCCCATCTCCGGGTTCAGGCATTTCAGCAAAGCGGTAAAATATTTCTCCTGTTCCTTTTTCCCATTCGCCTGCGCGTTCTGTATCATGCGGATAAAGAAATTCGTATTCAGATACCCCGGATGCGTATCCCCAAAGCCGCAAATCATACGGTTAGGAAACAGATATTGGGGCGTGGTCGCCACCGCTTTCGACAATACAGGCATCGCTTTCACCAAATCATATTGCAGATTCGTGTCAAACTGGTTCACGAAATTGGCATAATCATTGATTACCACACTACTATACCCCGGACATTCCGCCCAAATCCCCGTATTGGAATCAAAGCCATAATCCGCAAGACGTGTCAGACTCCACTGGCGGATACTGGAACGGTTCATCACATAGTCGATATAATATTCGCGTCCTTTTCCATCAGCATATTCCTTGTTATCTTCCAAAACCAAACCAACACTCATAATATAACGTGCCTGCAACAAATCCCAGTTGTTATGAGGCACACCGTTCGCTATGATATTATCCGCCCATTTCTTGAAAGCTCCCGCATAGATTTTCATCTTGTCCGGATAATTAGCCTTCAGATAATTATACAGAAAATCATACAAGGGAACAGCAACATGAAGCGCATCTTCATGGATTACCTCGAAAGAAGTCAATCCCACCAATGTCTGCTGATGACCGTGATTCAAGTCAACAGGCACATTCCGGTAATAAATCCCCGTCATATACGTGTCAAAAACACCTGCGGCTAGTTTGGCAAACTTCTCTTCATCCGTCATCCAATAAAGAAAGGCAGCGTCATGGGCAATTCCCAGAATTTCGCGGTTCAGACTCTCTATATTCCGCCCGGTCTTGGACGGGTGCACACTCTCCATCGGACGATTGGGAAGGGCATTATTACAGAAAGTGACGTTCCCGCTCTCGTCATCATCATAAGGCACAACATCCGCCAACTTGGGACGACCGTGAGTGGCAGCCGTTCCACGCGTTCCCGTATAGCGCACCGTAGGATAAGGAGCTTTCTCGCCACCGGCATGGTCGAACGCTTCACCTTTTACATATACTTCCGTGGCATGAGACTTCCAATACATCGCCAGGCGGGACAGCAACCAGGACGGTTGAGCATCCGTCAGGTTCGTATAAACTTCCGTCCGTTCCTTCAACTTATTGAAAACATCTTTCGCCCATTCTTCCTTTTTAATAAGTTCCCATGTTTCCTGTTTTCCCGCCGGAGTAGTCAGCACCCGCGGATGCTCCTGCGGCATCTTCTCCGGCAAGGGAATCTCCTGCCCCGACGCACTGCCCAAAAAGGATAAAAAACATAGTCCCAGTAAAATTCGTCTCATACTTCAATCTATTTTTTAGGTTTGATACCTATTAAATACGAAGATAGAGATTTATTTACCTAATCCGACCGGCAAAGACTGTTTTTATTTGTCCGAAACTATACTCTTATTCCAAACAAAGAATTATATTTGCAAAAAACCTACTAACAATTCTGATACTTATGAAAATCTTATCTATCCATGATTTGGCTACAATCAGGAAGAGAGCGGAACACAAACTTTCATTACGTGAAGAAAGTAATGAAAAAGTCACCGAAAAGTGTTGCGGACTGGCATCCGGCACACAGCATCTTCAGATTTTAATCTGCGGTGGTACAGGTTGCAAAGCCTCTTCGAGCCAAGGAATTACGGACAATCTCCGGTCAGCCATCCAAAAGAACGGCATTACCGACAAAGTGGAAGTTATCACCGTGGGCTGCTTCGGCTTCTGCGAAAAAGGCCCTATCGTGAAAATCATCCCCGACAACACCTTCTACACACAAGTCACCCCCGAAGACGCGGAAGACATCATCACCGAACATATCATCGGCGGTCGGAAAATAGAAAGGCTGCTGTACATAGACCCTAAAACGGAACACACCGTCAGCGACTCCAAACACATGGATTTCTACCGGAAACAACTACGCATCGCCTTGCGCAACTGCGGCTTTATCGACCCGGAAAATATCGAGGAATACATCGCCCGCGAAGGATATCACGCGTTGGCGGACTGCCTTCTCAACAAACAACCGACGGACGTTATCGACCTCATCAAACGCTCCGGCCTGCGCGGACGCGGTGGCGGCGGCTTTCCCACAGGCTTGAAATGGGAATTTACCCATAAGCAGCAGTCGGACACCAAATACGTGGTATGTAACGCTGACGAGGGCGACCCCGGCGCATTCATGGACCGTTCCATCATGGAAGGCGACCCTCACTCTATCGTAGAAGCCATGTGCGTCTGCGGTTACTCCATCGGCTCCAGCAAAGGGCTGGTGTATATCCGTGCCGAATATCCGCTTGCCATCAGCCGTCTGAAAATAGCCATCGAGCAAGCCCGCAACTACGGTCTGCTGGGAGACAATATCTTAGGAACGGATTTCTGTTTCGACATCGAGATACGTTACGGGGCAGGCGCCTTCGTATGCGGTGAAGAAACCGCACTGATTCACTCCATGGAAGGAAAACGCGGTGAACCGACTCTCAAACCACCCTTCCCCGCCGAATCCGGCTACCTGAGCAAACCTACCAACGTAAATAATGTAGAGACGCTCGCCAATATCCCCATCATCCTGACGAAAGGAGCCGAATGGTTCGCGACGATTGGAACGGAGCGTTCCAAAGGCACGAAAGTATTCGCCCTCGCAGGAAAGATTAACAATGTCGGGCTGATTGAAGTACCGATGGGAACTACGCTCCGCGAAGTAATCTACGAAATCGGCGGCGGCATCAAAGGCGGAAAGAAATTCAAGGCGGTGCAGACAGGCGGCCCGTCGGGCGGCTGCCTGACAGAGAAACACCTGGATACTCCTATCGACTTTGACAATCTCCTGGCGGCAGGCTCCATGATGGGTTCCGGCGGTATGATTGTAATGGACGAAGACGACTGCATGGTATCCGTCGCCCGTTTCTACCTGGACTTTACCGTAGAAGAATCCTGCGGGAAATGCACCCCGTGCCGCATCGGCAACAAACGCCTGCTTGAATTGCTGAACAAGATAACCGAAGGAAGGGGAACGGGAAAAGACCTGGATACCCTCGCCACTTTGGGACAAGTCATCAAGGACACCGCTCTCTGCGGACTGGGGCAGACTTCCCCGAACCCGGTTCTGTCTACGCTGGACAATTTCTACGACGAATATCTGGAGCACGTCCGCGACAAGACCTGCCGTGCCAAACAGTGCAAATCCCTGCTGACCTACACCATCAATCCCGAACTTTGCATCGGCTGCCACCTGTGCGCCAAAAACTGTCCGGCGGACGCAATCATCGGACTGGTACGCAAACCGCACATCATCAGCCCCGACAAATGTATCAAATGCGGAATGTGCATGGCACGCTGCAAGTTCAAAGCTATTCTCGTCTGCTAAAATCTATTTACTATGGAAGAAAAACAAATTACTCTCCAAATAGACGGTCACTTTATCACCGTCCCCGAAGGAAGCACCATCCTCGAAGCTGCCAACAAAATAGGCATCAACATACCTACTTTGTGCCACATTGACTTGAAAGGAACCTGTATAAAAAACAATCCCGCTTCCTGCCGCATCTGTGTGGTCGAAGTCATAGGACGGCGCAACCTGGCTCCCGCCTGCGCCACCCGTTGCACGGAAGGCATGGTAGTCAAGACCAGTACCCTGCGTGTGATGAACGCCCGCAAGGTAGTAGCCGAGCTGATTCTTTCCGACCATCCCAACGACTGCCTCACCTGTCCGAAATGCGGTAACTGCGAGCTTCAGACACTGGCTCTGCGCTTCAATATCCGGGAGATGCCTTTCAATGGCGGCGAGTTGTCTCCCCGCAAACGGGAAATCACCGCTTCTATCGTCCGCAACATGGACAAATGTATTTTCTGCCGCCGTTGCGAAAGTGTCTGCAACGATGTGCAGACAGTTGGCGCGCTCGGTGCCATCCGCCGCGGTTTCAACACAACGATAGCTCCCGCTTTCGACCGCATGATGACAGAGAGTGAATGTACCTATTGCGGTCAGTGTGTAGCTGTCTGCCCGGTAGGTGCGTTGACCGAACGTGATTACACCAACCGCCTGCTAGACGACTTGGCCAACCCGAACAAGGTAGTCATCGTGCAGACCGCACCCGCCGTACGCGCCGCCCTGGGAGAAGAATTCGGATTTCCCCCCGGCACACTGGTTACCGGAAAAATGGTCTACGCCCTGCGCGAACTGGGATTCGATTACGTATTCGACACCGATTTCGCAGCCGACCTCACCATCATGGAAGAAGGCTCCGAAATTCTGAACCGTCTGACGCGCTATCTCAAGGGAGACAAATCTGTCCGCCTGCCCATCCTCACCTCCTGTTGTCCGGCATGGGTGAACTTCTTCGAGCATCATTTTCCGGATATGTTGGATATACCTTCCACCGCCCGCTCTCCGCAACAGATGTTCGGCTCCATCGCCAAATCTTACTGGGCGGAGAAAATGGGAATCCCCAGGGAGAAGTTAGTCGTCGTATCCATCATGCCCTGCCTGGCAAAGAAATACGAATGTGACCGCGACGAATTCAAAGTAAACGGCATCCCCGACGTAGACTATTCCATCTCCACCCGCGAACTGGCACGACTGATTAAACGCGCTAACATCGGCTTCCCGCTCGTACTGGACAGCCCGTTCGACAACCCGATGGGCGAATCGACAGGTGCCGGCGTCATCTTCGGCACCACAGGCGGTGTGATGGAAGCCGCCCTGCGCTCCGTCTACGAAATCTACACCGGAGAACCTCTCCAGAATGTAAACTTCGAACAAGTACGCGGACTGAACGGAGTCCGCCGCGCCACCATCAACCTGAACGGATTTGAACTAAAAGTAGGCATCGCACACGGACTGGGCAACGCCCGCCATCTACTGGAAGATATACGAAACGGGCACAACGAATATCACGTCATCGAAATCATGGCTTGCCCCGGCGGTTGTATCGGCGGTGGCGGCCAGCCGCTGCACCATGGCAATTCGGAAGTATTATACGCCCGCGCCAACGCCCTTTATCGCGAAGACGCCAACAAGCCGCTGCGCAAGTCGCACGACAACCCGTATATCAAGAAACTGTACGAAGAATATCTCGGCAAACCTCTGGGCGAGATATCGGAAACGCTATTGCACACGCACTATTTCAACAAATCTATGGATTAACTTTAAACGAAGAGTATTATGTCAGATATAAAACTAGCCTGCGATGTGGCAGAACAAGTCCGAACGATTTGCGACAAGCACGGAAACAACCCGGGCGAACTAATCAATATTTTGCACGAAGCGCAACACCTGCACGGCTACCTGCCCGAAGAGATGCAACGCATCATCGCTTCCAAGCTCAATATCCCCGTATCGAAAGTATATGGAGTGGTCACCTTCTATACCTTCTTCACCATGACCCCGAAAGGAAAACATCCCATCTCCGTCTGCATGGGTACGGCATGTTACGTGCGTGGCTCCGAGAAGTTGCTCGAAGAATTCAAGCGCGTACTAGGCATCGAAGTCGGTGAAACTACACCGGATGGAAAATTCTCATTGGACTGCCTGCGCTGCGTAGGCGCCTGCGGACTGGCTCCGGTCGTGATGATTGGCGAGAAAGTGTACGGAAGATTGCAACCGATAGATGTGAAGAAGATTATCGAGGAGTTGGAATAAATGTCCGGAATAAAAACGGCTGCTTTGAAAAATCAAGGCAGCCGCTTTAAAACATTTTTTTAACAACAAACAAAAAAGCGGAGAGAACGAGATTCGAACTCGTGATACCCTTTAGGGGTATACACGCTTTCCAGGCGTGCCTCTTCAACCACTCGAGCACCTCTCCTTGTTCGGGGCGCAAAAGTACAGGAAGTTTCCGTAACTCGCAAATATTTGGGAAAAATAATTCTACATTTTTTATGATTCGCATCCCTGGATAGGCAGCAAGCCGTTAATGCCCTTTCTGAAATTCCCTGAAAGTCATTCCCGCACATTGCTTGAACACACGGCTGAAAGAAGAAGCATGTGTGAATCCTGACATTTCGGCTATTTGCTCCTGCGTCATTTCGGGAGACTCACGAAACAGTTCTTGTGCATATTCAATCCGTTTCCTATTTATGAACTCAGAAAAGTTACACTGAAATTCCTCTTTGATAAAACGTGAAATATAGGTTCGATTCGTATGGAGCAGCCGTGCAAGGTCATCCAGCCGAAGATCGTTCTGCAAATACACCTTATCTTCTTCAATTACCTGCGTCAGTTGGGGAAGCAACTTTGCGCGGAGCATATTTCCAGTATCAGCATTTCCAAAATCATCCTCACCCATTATCCCATATCCATTCTCCAGTGCTTCTTCATCAGAGAGTTTCAATTCCATAATAAAATTGTCGGCAGAATAAGAAATGAAATATACATGATAGCAGAGATAGAAAATAACTCCCCCCAACAGGAACAAAAAGACAAGAACCATAAAACCAAAATCGACATACAGCAAATTCCCCGACCCGGCAATAGCAATCACAAGTATTAAAAATAACATAAGCCCTTTCAAAGTAGCACGATGGTGGTCCATTGATTTTCCCTCAAGATTGGAAAAGAAATCATCCAACTGCTTGCGATACATTAAAATATTGCGTCCGGCATAGATAAAAACGAGCACCGCCTGAACAACCAGAAATGCACTGTACGTATAGACATTAATACACATATAGACATATCTGTATTCATAAAACCCGGGAGACAACGCCCCGTCATGCTCCACGATATATTTGAAAAACTCAGCCGCCCGCTCCTCACCGACTATCAGATAGAAAAGAACAGTCGAACCACCCATAAGGACAGGCGGTATGAAAAGCAGAATCTTTCTAAAAATCTGTCCTTTCTTTTTCACTCCTGTCAACCGCTCAAAATACAGGAAAACCACCGGAATAAACGAAAGAGTAGAAATTGTTTCGAGCACATCCAATTTATATATAAGACTATAATCTTCATAATCATGCCAATAAAGAGCCGCTATGGACATGGAGTTGGACAAAAGCAACAGAGCCACAGCCCATATGTTTTGCGAACGGGAATTACGCTTCCATCTCATCATAAAGAGCAACGCCCAAAATAATGAAACAAATGCAGGAAACAATATGACGAAATTTCTCAGCATAAACAATTCTTTTTTTAATCCATTAAAGAAACAACCGACAGAGATTCTGCCAATCTACCGGTAAAAGCTCATTGGGCAAGAGATATAGCGGTCACCCCGACCGATATACCGAGAACAAGAAATTGTATTAATAGAAGATAAGTCGTATTTCAAAACATGCAAAAGACTGTCCGGCAAGAATAAAATAAAAATACCCAATTCTACATTTCCTAAGTAATGTATAACTGGGTATTATTCCTCAAAACTTACTTAAATTTCAGTTTTCCAGCGGAGAGGGAGGGATTCGAACCCCCGGAAGTGTTACCTTCAACGGTTTTCAAGACCGCCGCAATCGACCACTCTGCCACCTCTCCAAAACTTCTTCATCAGAAGTGCTTTTCGTTAAAAGCGGTGCAAAGGTACGAAGTTTTTTTAAACATGCAAGAGTTAACACGAAAAAAAATTCCGGGAAGATTTCCAAAGGATAGCAATATCTAGGTATTTTATGTTGAAAAGCATAAAACATGGCATATTTATGCTGATTATATGAAAAATGATTGTAACTTTGTGCGCTCTAAAGAAAAGGATAACTACAACCTCTAATTTTATCATTTATGGAATTAAATAAGATCTTTAAAGACGGTCTTTGGAGCAGCGAAATCAACGTCAGGGATTTCGTAAGTCATAACATTACTCCGTATTACGGAGATGCTTCTTTCCTCGAAGGACCCACCGAACGCACAAAAGCCGTATGGAACATCTGCCTCGAAGCACTGGCAGAAGAAAGAGCAAACAACGGCGTCCGCTCACTTGATAATGCTACCGTATCTACCATCTCGTCTCACAAAGCCGGATATATCGACAAGGAAAACGAACTGATTGTCGGTCTGCAAACAGATGAACTGCTGAAACGTGCCATCAAGCCTTTCGGCGGTATCAACGTAGTGAGCAAGGCTTGCCACGAAAACGGTGTGGAAGTGGACGACCGCGTAAAAGACATATTCACTCACTACCGCAAGACACACAACGACGGCGTATTCGACGTATATACCGAAGAAATCCGCTCGTTCCGCTCACTGGGATTCCTTACCGGACTTCCTGACAACTACGCCCGCGGACGTATCATCGGCGACTACCGCCGTATGGCTCTTTACGGTATCGACCGACTGATTGAAGCCAAGAAAGAAGACCTTCACAACCTGACCGGCCCGATGACCGACGCCCGTATCCGCCTTCGCGAAGAAGTGGCAGAGCAAATCAAAGCACTGAAGGAAATGAAAGTAATGGGCGAATACTACGGACTCGACTTGAGCCGCCCCGCCTACACTGCACAAGAAGCCGTTCAATGGGTATATATGGCTTACCTTGCTGCCGTTAAGGAACAAGACGGAGCAGCCATGTCACTAGGAAATGTTTCTTCTTTCCTCGACATCTACATGGAATATGAACTGAGCAAAGGAACCATCACCGAATCTTTCGCACAGGAACTTATCGACCAGTTCGTCATCAAACTGCGCATGGTACGCCATCTGCGCATGCAATCATACAACGATATCTTTGCCGGCGACCCGACCTGGGTAACCGAATCTCTGGGTGGACGTCTCAACGACGGACGCACCAAAGTGACAAAGACTTCCTTCCGCTTCCTGCAAACACTGTACAACCTCGGCCCTTCACCGGAACCGAACCTGACTGTATTGTGGAGCCCGGAACTGCCGGAAGGTTTCAAAGAATTCTGTGCAAAGGTATCTATCGACACTTCTTCCATCCAGTACGAAAACGACGACCTGATGCGCGAAGTACGCCAGTCGGACGACTACGGAATCGCCTGCTGTGTATCTTACCAAGAGATAGGAAAGCAAATCCAGTTCTTCGGCGCACGCTGCAACCTGGCTAAAGCCCTGCTGCTTGCCATCAACGGCGGACGTTGCGAAAACACAGGTACAGTCATGGTGAAAAATATCCCCGTACTGACCAGCGACACGCTGAAATTCGAAGAAGTAATGGACAACTACAAGAAGGTATTGATTGAAATCGCCCGTGTTTACAACGAAGCGATGAACATTATCCATTATATGCACGATAAGTATTACTACGAAAAGGCACAGATGGCTCTCGTAGATACCAACCCGCGCATCAACCTTGCATACGGCGTAGCCGGACTTTCCATCGCGCTCGACTCACTGTCAGCTATCAAATATGCGAAAGTCACTGCCCGCCGCAACGACATCGGCCTGACGGAAGGTTTCGACATCGAAGGCGAATTCCCTTGCTTCGGAAATGACAATGACAAGGTAGACCACCTGGGCGTTGACCTGGTATATTTCTTCAGCGAAGAATTGAAGAAGTTGCCTGTTTACAAGAATGCCCGTCCTACCCTTTCATTGCTGACAATCACTTCTAACGTGATGTACGGTAAAAAGACCGGAGCCACTCCCGACGGACGCGCCAAAGGCGTTGCCTTCGCTCCGGGTGCCAATCCGATGCACGGACGCGACAAGAACGGTGCTATCGCCTCTCTGAGCTCCGTAGCGAAACTTCGTTACCGTGACTCACAAGATGGTATCAGCAACACCTTCTCCATCGTTCCGAAATCACTGGGAGCTACCGCAGAAGACCGTATAGACAACTTGGTCACTATGATGGACGGCTACTTCACCAAAGGCGCTCACCACTTGAACGTAAACGTTCTGAACCGTGACATGCTTTATGACGCAATGGAACATCCTGAGAAATATCCGCAGCTTACAATCCGCGTTTCCGGTTATGCCGTAAACTTCGTGAAGTTGAGCCGCGAACACCAACTGGAAGTTATCAGCCGTAGCTTCCACGAACGTATGTAATCTATCTACTCTATATGACGATAAACGTACATTCATACGAAAGTATGGGAACATTCGACGGGCCGGGCTTACGGCTCGTCGTTTTTCTTCAAGGTTGCAATTTCCGCTGCCTGTATTGCGCCAATCCCGACACGATAGCCGGCAAAGGCGGTACGCCCACCCCACCGGAAGAGATTGTCCGCATGGCTATGAGCCAGCGTCCATTCTTCGGAAAGCGCGGCGGAGTCACTTTTTCAGGCGGAGAACCTACGTTTCAGGCGAAAGCGCTAGTCCTGCTGGTTCGCGAACTGAAAGAGAAAGGGATTCACGTCTGCATAGACAGCAACGGCGGCATCTGGAATGAAGATGTGGAAGAGCTTTTCAAACTGACCGACCTCGTATTGCTTGATATCAAAGAGTTCAACCCCGCCCGCCATCAGACACTGACCGGAAGAAGCAACGAACAGACCATCCGCACGGCGGCATGGCTCGAAGAGAACGGAAAACCGTTTTGGCTGCGATATGTGTTAGTGCCCGGATACAGCGATTTTGAAGAGGATATCCGCCAACTGGGAGCAGCTTTGGGAAAGTACAAGATGATTCAGCGGGTAGAAGTACTGCCTTACCATACGCTGGGTGTACACAAATACGAAGCCATGGAGCAGGAATACAAGCTGAAAGATGTAAAAGAAAATACCCCCGAACAACTTGAAAAAGCTGCGGGAGTATTCAAAGAGTATTTTGCTACTGTGGTGGTCAATTAACCGCCACAGTAATAAATAGAGAGAATCACCATGTCTCTGCTTTCACCTCGAAGCAGGGACATTCTTTTATCCGCTCCCAAGGGTCAACAATTCCATTATAATTGGTGTCAGGACTCAAATCACGGTGCCCCACCACCTTTGCTTCCGGATAACGCTGCAACAGTTCACCCACCAGGCGACGCAAGGCTTCCTTCTGCCGGGGAGTGCGCGTATCCGCAGCCTTCCCGTTCTCATCCAGTCCGCCTTCATAGCACACCCCTAAACTGACCGCATTGTAACCACGTGCATGAGCGCCCACCGTATCTTCGTCACGCATCGGTTCTATCTGTCCCGACTTGCGCACGTAGTAATGATACCCCCAGCACGAGAATCCCCGGAAGCGGTGAGCCGTGTCCACATCCCGCGCCGTAAAATCACGGTCGGCACGGGTGGCAGAACAATGAATCACAATCAGGCTAATCTTCCGCATCATCCCTCTTCCTTTCTGTCGTCTTCACGTTGCACACTTCCTTGTGCGTAGTATTGTAACGCACCTCTCTCACTACCCTATCACGCTTTCTCTTCCCCAAAAAAGGAATGATGTACATGATAACTTCCAAAATCTTGCTTACGATTTCTTTCATCTTTTCTCTAAAATTAATAGGTTATCAAAAAAGGAGAATATTAAGCAGCCGGGTCTGGTGTTTCACCATCATCGCCCGAACCGCCGCCACCGTCGGGGTCTTTATCATCCTTGCCGGTATCACTGCCCGATTGAGCCACCGCACGCGTCGACACTTGCTGATAACTTAGGATTTTCAGCAGTTCCGCCAACGTCTTTCCGGGACGGAAAATGATATGTGCCCCTTTAATCATCGAGCTTGAGAACTCTTTGACCGATGTGGCGCCTTCACTATTCAAACCGATTTGCAGACTGCCCAAATCACCCAACCGCACGATACGCCCGGCTTTCAACGAGCGTTTTGCCTCATAAAGGATTCCGGAAATCGAAGCCCGCACATCCGTCTCCGTACAGGTGGAACGACTGGTAATCGCCTCGCATAATTCTTCGAAATCCAACTCACCGGCTGCCTGCGCCTGTGCGTAATACTTTGCCGCTTCATCCTTCTTTGCAGGATTCTTGCGCGGTACTACCGAATAAGAAACTGTCATTGCCATAATAAATTAATTTTAAGTTTACGTACATTCGAAATGCATTTCCTTCTTGTTAACGACACAAATATACCACTTCTTTCACAGCCCATATTCCCCAACGAAGTTTCTTGATTTCCAACGAATAAAAGCGATGCCAATCCTTTAATAAACCTGTTATTTTCAGTAACTTTATAGCATATTACAAGAACAAACCGATATGAATTACAAAGAAAATTCCTTTATTATCCGCACCTATACGAAAGCGGAACTGGCTCACCTTTACAACCCCACCATTGGTATAAAAGTAGCTTTACAAATTCTCCGCCGATGGATTATGCATAACCCCACTCTCCTACACGAACTCGAAGAAGAAGGGTATCACGCACGCAACCGTCTGCTCTCTCCCCGCCAAGTGGCAACCATTGTACGTTATTTAGGCGAACCCTAATCCTAATAACTTCTGCCCATAATGTCAAAAGTTCTTTTACACCTCGCGACAAAGAAGTTCCTTTGCAACCGCAAATAAAAAAACAACTAAAGAATGAAACATTTTACCATCTTCCTTGACTTCTACCGTATCATAGCAGAAATGACCGAAGAAGAGATTGTATCCACCATCGGCAGTTCCAAGTATCGGGATATGGTCGAGGAAATACGCCGCACTTTTCAAGAGCAAGGCGAAAAAGCAGCCAACGAGAAGAAGAAAGAGCTGCCATCCGTCACATTCTCAGCCAGCTACCGGGGTGGACGCTCAAGTGCGACACTCATCAGCTATCAAGGATATATCGTCATAGATATCGACCACCTGAATCCAGAAGAGTTGACACGCATCCTGTCCCTGGCGAAAGAATGTAAACATACCCGCATCGCCTTCGTCAGCCCCAAAGGTATGGGACTGAAAATCATAGTACGCGTATGCCACCCGGACGGGACATTGCCCGAAACGATTCAGGAAATAGAAGATTTCCACAATGCCGCCTACAACAAAGTAGCTTCTTTCTACGCCCAACTTTGCCAGGTAGAGATTGACACGTCCGGCCAAGATGTGGGGCGCACCTGCCTGTTCTCGCACGACCCTCATATTTACTTCAATCCCGATGCCAGTGCTTTCGTAGTGGAACAGCCGCCCATGTTCTATAAATCGCAAAAGAAGAGGAAGAAAGCCCTCGTAAAGGAAAAGCAAGGAACAACAAAAGGCAAAAATCCGGTGAATGAGGAAACTGCGCTCAACTATCACTTTGCGCACGTTTCACTAATGGTCACTCTGAATTATTATCATAACAAATCCGAAGAGTACACCACCGGAAACCGGAACAATTATCTGCATCATCTGGCATGTACATACAACAGGCACGGAATCCCGCAGGAAGAAGCGGCAACCTTTATTAAAAGCCAGTTCACCGACTTGCCTGCGGACGAAACGGATTCATTGATTGACAGTGCGTACTCGCACAGTGAAGAGTTCAATACACGCAAACTGAACAGTACCCAAAAACGGATGCTGCAAATAGAACAGCACATCAGTGAGTGTTATGAAACCCGCTACAATGAATTGCTTCATATCATGGAGTATCGCCGAAGGCTCCCCGACACCGAACAGCCGGAGCCTTTCCGCATACTGGATGAGATGATGGAAAATAGCATCTGGATGGAGATGAACGAACTGGGCTATGCTTGTAACGTAAAGACGATTCAGAACTTAATTTACTCTGATTTCAGCGCAAGCTACCACCCTATCCGTGAGTATTTTGATTCATTGCCCGAATGGGACGGGACAGACTATATCCGTATCCTGGCGGACAGCGTACGGACAAGCCGCCAGAGTTTCTGGCAAGAATGTCTGGAACGGTATTTGGTAGCCATGTGTGCAGCCGCTACCCGCGATGAGATTGTAAACCATACGGTTCTGCTGCTTTGCAGCGAGGTGCAGAATATAGGTAAGACAACTTTTATCAACAACCTGCTCCCGCCCGAACTACGTGCTTATCTTTCCACAGGCCTGATTAACCCGAACAACAAAGATGATTTGGCTAGAGTAGCCCAGGCAATGCTCATCAATCTCGATGAGTTTGAAGGAATGAGTGGACGTGACATGAGTGCGTTCAAAGACTTGGTCACCCGTAAAGTGATTAGTATCCGCCTGCCATACGCACGCCGTTCGCAGAATTTTCCACATTCCGCTTCCTTTGCAGGAACGTGCAATTATCAGGAGATACTTCACGACACAACGGGCAACCGCCGCTATCTTTGTTTTCATGCCGACTCTATCGAGTTTATAAAAATCAATTACACGCAGCTATATGCACAGATAAAGTATCTGCTCAATAAACCGGGGTATCAATATTGGTTCACGCAGGAAGACAATGCACGGCTTGAAGCAAACAACGAGGGCTTCTTGTTTCACACGCCCGAAGAGGAACTTGTACTGACCCATATCCGCCAACCGGAACGTTTTGAAACGGTACAGCATCTCACAGTCAGCGAGATTGCCGAGTTAATTCACGAACGCACCGGTTATCAGTATTCAACCGGTTCGAAGATTCAAATTGGCAAGGTAATGGCAAAGCATAATTTTGAGTTCAAGAATGGAAGAAACGGGAGAAGATATGCTGTATATGTTATCAGTACGGAACAGATAAGGTCGAACAGGCTATATGAATAAGAGGAAGTGTTTATAACATAAATGCAGAGCTGTCTTTTACAACTCTGCATTTTTTGTTTCTATAGATTCATCGAAAATTCGATTCTACAACCCAAAGCATTCATTATCCGATAGAAAGTAGATACCTTAGGCTCAGTCTGCCCACTCTCCACTCTTGATATATAAGAGCGGTCGGAACCGATACGCCGGGCTAATTCAGCCTGACTGATTTTAGCCTTTTTCCGCGCATCCTCAATAATCTGTCCCGTGTAAAAAGCATAAGCTTTTTCTTCTGCTTCCGCACGTTCGGGAGTACCTTCTACGCCGAATTTGGCGTCAAGAACAGCATCATAATCTACTATTTGATGATTGTTTATCTGCATAATATTCCTCCTTTATTTTTACTGCTTTATCAATTTCACAACCGGGTGTCTTTTGGGACTTCTTTTGAAAGCCATTGAACAATACGACAATTTTGCCTTCATCAAAAATAAAAAATACCCGATATATGTTACTATTATACTCTGTACGAAGTTCAAAAACTCCATCCCGAATAAACTTCACAAATTTAGCGGAGAGTCTTTCTTGTGTTTTCAACAAGAGTAATCCATATTGGATCTTATCTTGTTCCTTTTCGGTTAAAGTCTCCATGAAAGCCTCAAAGTAACCTCCGTATGTACGGATCTTACGTTTCTTTTCCATATTGCAAATATAAGATTTGTTGTTCAACTATACAACAAATCAGCCTGTTTTATATTATTTTTCATTCTATTTACCGCATAAGTGTGAGGGGTGTGAGGGAGGAATTGCAACCTTTTACTCTTATATTTTATTTTTTCCTATCTATATTTTCTAATAAAATAGACACGAATGTTAGAAATCCTCCCTCACACCCCTCACACTTTCTCTTTTTCTTCTTTAAAAAGACGGCGGGAAATCCGAAAAATACAACCGTCTTTTTCAGATTTCCCGCCATCTTTTTAAAGTTAAGTTCGAAGCTATACTCCCAACACTATATTAGCATCAATATTCAATTTCCTACTTATCTCACGAGCCACTTTTAATGTCGGCTCACACTTACCCGAAATATAGTCACTAAGACGTGAAGGACTGACTCCTATTAACTGAGATAGTGACTTTTGATTAAGTCCCATCTCGTACATACGAAGTTTCAGGACATCGACAAGTGAAGGCTCTCCCAAAGAAAAATGTTCTTCAGAATAGTCAGCAACAAGATTAGAAAGAAGTTCCAACTCTATGCTGTTAGGGTCATCCAAAGGAGTATCATCTTTCACCAACGGAAGAAGCTCCTCTACTCTTTTTACAGCCCATTCATATTGGGTTTGGTTCTCTATCTTCGTCATACTTTCAAATATTAGAACAATCTATCATTTGTAACTTGAAACAAAAATAATCATTATCCTTGAATATAGTGCTTACATAATAGATTAAAAAAAGGCTGAAAGTGGCAGAAATCCGACAATGATTATGTTTTCAGATTTCCCGCCACGTTTTCTAATCAGCTTCCAGGCCACCCCGGACTATTCAAAATCCCCTTCCGAATAATCTTTAAACTCTCCGGAACGCTCTTTCTTCTCATAAGAAACCAACGTCTCCACACTAAGCGCTTTCCCATTTTTAGGACTTATGACATCTATCACATTCGCCAAAGAACGAAAAGTCTGTTCGCAGTTTGCTACTCCGTCATACGTAAGACGACCGTGATCGATAGCAGCCAGCACTACGGAAATGTACTGCTTCGGGTCGCCCAGATATTCGATAGTGGCAGGCGTATGCGATTCAAGCTCCCGAACCAACAGACCGACTAATCTTTTTTTTGGTCGAACAGCTCAATTAGTTTTTCACTCTGCACATTGATTTGTGCATCTACTTCACGAAGTTCATTTTTCAATGAACAAAACAATTCATCATTACATGAATTTTCCATAAAACTATTATTTAATTGATTATAAAAAAGCCATTCCGGGAAGAAAAGTAATCATTACTTACTTCCCGGAATGGTGACTAATACCTCGAAAACAAAAATTTGTATTCTAACCTAACATTCTTATTTTAAACATCTGCCTTTTTTGACTTTGCATTCCAAACGAACAAGGCAAACAATACTGAAAGCAATGCCGCACCAATCCAAAACCAATTGATATAGGTGAAGTCGTAAACATCGACTCCATTCTGAACGGTTTTGTGACCTTCTATTAGAATACCGCTCATCACATCTTGCAGTCCGGCTCCGATGTAGCTGGCAATGCCGACTACTCCCAAAGCAGCACCCGAAGCATTACGGGGAGCAATATCCACTGCCATCAAACCACCCAGAAAACAAATCAGCACTCCGATACCTAAACCAAAAAGTACCATTGCCAACACGTCTATCCAAAAATGAACTCCCGGGACTAAGAGAAACAAACAAAGTGCTACTACATTCATTACCCCAAATACTAAAGCCGGAATATTACGACTGCCGGAAAACATTTTATCGGAAATGATACCTGAAAATACCGTGCCAATGATTCCACAGATAGAACTGATTGATATTATAAAACTGGCATCCAACGTAGAATAGCCCTTTTGAGCTTCCAGATAGAAAACGCCCCAACTGTTCACAGCATAGCGACTGATATACATAAATGCACTTGACAAAGCCAAAATCCAAATTGCGGGATTCTTCAAAACAGCCTTTTGTGCTTTGTTGAAATCTTCCGTTTGTTTACCAGGCAAAGAATGGGAATCCACAGGTGAAGAATCTTTGTCCAATAAGAATCCCTGGCTCTGTGGCGTATCACGCATAAAAACAAGCATCATCAGGAATCCCAGGATACCAATTACTCCAGCTCCAATCATTCCATATCTCCACCCCATCCCACTGACTAGCAATGCTATGGAGATAAACGTCAATGCTTCGCCCAAATTATGACTGGCAGACCAAAAACCATAGAAAGTCCCCCGCTCCTTACTGCTATACCACCGGGTCAGCGAAACGACACCGGACGCTGCCCCCATTGACTGAAACCAACCATTCAGCCCCCAAAGTATGACAAAAGCATAAAAGGAGCTAGTGAAACCCAAACACAGGTTTATCAAAGCGGAACATAATAATCCGGTAGACATAAAACGCCGTACATTGCTACGGTCGGCAAGAAATCCATTCGTCAGCTTACCCACTGCATACACGAAGAACAGGCAGGAACCTATGATTCCTAATTGAGTTTCGGAGAATATTCCTTCCTCTACAATCGGTTTGCGCACTACGTTCATACTGAGACGGCAAACATAGTAGATGCCATATCCGGTAGTAGCGGACAGGAACGTAGCCCAACGGATACGCTTGAAGCGTGAAGAACGTTCGGAATCAGTCTCTCCCCCAGCTAGCGGGGAAGAGATTTTATAAAAATCCAATATTTTAAATGACATAACCGAAGTTTACATATTAATGAAAGGCGTCTATCTTATGCTCATTACGTTTCTTACGGGCTTGCAAGTATTCCAGTAAATAAGCGGTACGATCGGTCTGAATGATGGTTGCTCCAAGTTTATCTATCAAATATCCATATCCTTCATCCGGATTTTCCAACGATTTATCATCGTCATGCCCGCCTGCCATTGTATCCCAAAGGGTATTATACCAAATTTTACTTTTTCCTTCAAGTTTAGCCCTCACCTGTTTAGGAAGTTGGCAAGTATCCAATTCGAACAGCAACTCAAAAGCTGCGGGATGAAGTTCTTTCATAAAATCATCTATTTGCTGCATAGCTCCCGGTCGATCCAAATGTACGATAGGCATATATATAATCCGGTCTAAATATTTTCCCAAATCCTTCTTTACTTCCGCAACAGGTTTTGAGCCTTTCATAATGACCTGCCCCACGGTTCCGGTTTTCTCCAAGATGGGAAAAATCTCATCGAATATCGGATATGCCTTATCCAAATTTACCATCACACACCCTTTAGCTGTCAATAACGCTTCTTCCAATGTAGGCACACGGTGTTTTGTTTTCAAAGCCGCACCATTCTTCAGACGGAGTGTCCGGATGGAATCCAGTGTCCATTCGGCAATCTTGCCCTTTCCGGTGGTCGTTCTATCCAAAGTCTTATCATGCATAAGAATCAACTGTCCATCTTTTGTCTTCTGAATGTCCAGCTCTACTACGTCGGCTCCCAACCGGATAGAGCTTTCAATCGCTGCCAGCGAATTTTCAGGTGCAAAGCGCCAGTCTGCCCGGTGGGCAACGACAGTGATTTCTTTATTATCGGGATTTGTTATCTTTGCGAAAATAGCCTTTACCGGTTCATCTGCAAACAGGCAGAAAGGAAACAGCAGGACAATTACTATGATTATATATTTCTTCATATTCATTCTTGTTATCTATATTCTTTAGATTTCAAATACTTGGCTGCCACTTCGACATAATCAGTCTGTACAATATTAATGCGCTTGTTTATCATACCTACAAGCCCCGAATAGTTCTCTGACAGCATATTCGTATCATTCGCCCCTACAATATTGGAGAAAAGAAGCCAACCTTTAGATTTAATATCTTCGGTCATTGCGCCCGAAATAGCATCCGAGGTAGATAGTTGCATCATCTGTACATTGTCCGTATAGGAAGAAGCAAAGTAAGTAATATCGTCCGCCGCTTTTGCCATCGGATGCAGTAACAGACTGCCGTTTGCCGCTTTCAAATCATACGCATAATTGCGATTGTTCGATACATACAACAGAACTTCGCTTTCCATGTCGAGTTTTTTAAGTAATGACACCATTGTAGCTACGGTAACGTCTTTGTTGACAATATCCAAATTGAAATACACCTTTCCTTTCCCCTTTTTCAATGCGTCCTCTAAAGTCGGAATACGTTCGCCCGTCAGGTTGCCTGCCGCATCTTTAAGATAGAACTGTTGTAGTTGCTGATAGGTATAATTTCCTACCGCGCCGCTTCCGTTGGTGGTTCTGTCGATGCTATTATCGTGCATCAGCACCAATATCCCGTCCGAGGTGGGACGTGCATCCAGTTCGATCATCTCTACTCCGGCATTGATGGCATATTCTATGGAAGGCAATGAATTTTCCGGTATGCCGTTGGCTATGCCCTTCTGTGTGTTTGCCCGATGGGCACAGAGCCAGACTTTATATGAGCTATCCTCAAACAGGTTCTTTAAATCGGCCTTCAGATTTCCCGTGATGGGGAGTTGTCCGCCCGGCTCACCGCCCGGATTTTCGCCCGAACCGCCCAACTGTGCACTAGAATGACGGCTGTCTTTCCCTTTCATCGGCCACGCGGAAGCTGCACTTCCGGTGATACCTTCATCTTCCAAGGCTACCAAAACACTCTTTGACGGATCTACGGTATTCGTGACACCGATATAAATTGTGCCGTCCGGCCCGATTGTCGGTGAGCTCCATACCTTTCCGATACCTGCTTCCCAGTTGTCTTTCAGAGGGGAATCACTTTCATTAATCAGTGCGGCGAGGTCTTTTTTCAGGATTAGCTGTTCTTCCGATGCTTCGGGTTTAATGATATAATAATTACCGGACTGGGTTCCAAAATGAATATTTCCGGCCTGGTCGATTGCCGCACATCCACTGACATCTTCCGGCACACCGTAATGCCATTGAATAACTCCATTAGGAGACAAAGACACCACCCCGCCCGTAGCTTCGCCCGGAGCACGTTTTACAGTTACAATGATGCTTCCGTCCAGACCTATCACAACGCCACCTTGATCCAATGTTCCTACATTTCCCAACGAGGTGCGCCATTTTTCGACTCCGTCACTTCCCATGGCAAAGGCACTGCTTCCTATTCCAGGGAATGTGGCAATCCCATAGATTGTTCCGGCTCCATCCACTGCTACGGAACCATTCATATTTTCCGAAGGTTTGTCATTCCCCGAACTATATACCTGCCATGCCCACGTCACATTACCGCCTGCATTCAACGCAGATGCCGAAGCACCGAATAATCCATTCTTTCCGCCTGACCAAATCAACGTGTTGTTCGCCAATGCCATTCCGGCGGATACTCCGCCCGACGGTCCACCCGAATTGTCCGCGTTTGCCACATAACCTACTCTGTATCCGGTGTTCTTATCAACGGCAAGCACCGAACCGGTAGAGCCGCCATTACCCATATAGACGTGGTTTTCTCCAATCGCGCAGGTCAGGTAATTGATACGGGGTGTGGAAGCCTGCCCTTTATTCCAGAATCCTTTTTCGGCATCTCCGGCAACTACCCATTTCTTTGTTCCATTGGGATTAACGGCATATACACGCCCTACTTTACCACTTGTGTCACCAGTTCCTACATAAACAGTACCATCCGTATCAATGCTCGGAGTTGTATGCGTATTGCCGGACGGAGAATCGCCATCGGCGGAAGTCCATAAATCGAATTCCCAAAGCTGTTCGCCTGTTGCGGCGGAGAATTTACGTAAATAATGGTCATTGGAAGTCATATACACATTATTATCATCACTGACTGCAGGAGCCGTGGAACGTATTTCTCCCAGTATATGGGCACCTACCCACTTCAGTTTCACATTCCCGACTTCGGGCAGAGGTTCTGCTTCAATCGTCAGCAATTTATGAGCCATTGCGTAATTTCCTTTGCCATCTTTGACGTGCAGAGTCACTGTATAGGCACCATTCGTTTCATAAATTACTTTAGGGGCAATCTCGGTCGAAGTCTTTCCGTCCCCCAAATCCCATTGGCAGGTATAGTTGCCTTCTCCGCCCATCGTTTCATTCGTGATACTGACTTCTTCGCCTACATAATAGGTCGTCTTGTCAAAAGCAAATTTAGCTGTCAGTGCATTTTCTTTCCAATCATCCGAACATGCCGAAAGTACCAGCAGGCAGATGAAAAACGTCACAAATATTTTTATATTCTTCATACTCTGTTCTTTCTAAGATAATTAATAACCTGGATTTTGAGGATAATTTTCTTCTCCCGCCAAGTCGCGTTCCGACTGGGGCACCGGATAGTACATCAGATAGTTTCTGCCGTTCAAGGAAGTAAACAAGTCCAGACGATTGGTTCGTTTCAAATCATACCATCGCTGACCTTCCGCGTACAGTTCACGGTGACGCTCATCAAGTATCTGGTTCTGAAATTCAGTATCAGTCATGCTTGAGGGCAGCGAAACGGTGGCGTAACGTTTGTTCATAAACTCTTTCAGTGTAGACAATCCGTTGGCGGATCCCAGTGCTTCTGCTTTAATCAGATACATCTCTGCCACGCGGGTAACTACAATCGGTGTTTGAGACGGTTGTTCATTGGTGACAAACTGACCGGTACTTCCATTCGGGAATTTGATAATGCGGCTATTATCCGCACCAAACACAGCTTTTGCACGTATATCTTGTTTCTTGACGGTTGTGTCATCGTAGAGATGTCCGTAACAGTCAGTAGAGGGAGAATAATCCCAGGCAGAATCAATGTCGTTCACCGTTTGGTAGAATAGCAGCAGACTAGTGCTGCGTTTGTTGGCTAGTGCAAAGACCAGTTCTTTGCTACTGCTGTTGGAGACAAAAGCATTGGCATACCCGGTCGATGTAGCACTCAATGCAAAGCCGGATTTAGCAATCACCTTGTCGGCATAGGCGGCTGCGTTCGTATAGTCTTTCAAAGACAGGCATACTTTGGCATTGAGCGCGTCACAAGCACTCAGAGAGACATAAAAGCGGTCTGTAAATTCGGGCAGCAGTCCTTCCGCTTTCGCCAAGTCTTCTTTTATAAAACTCCACACTTCTGCTTCGGGAGAGATGGGAACAACATCATAGGTACGTTTACGTAAGATAGGAGCTCCACCCCAACGAGTGACCAGATGATAGTAAATCAAAGCTCTGAAATAGTATCCGGTGCCACCTGTCTGCTTCAGCATCTGGCTCTCTTTATTGGATGATGCCTCGTATGTTTCGACCAGAAAATTAACTTGCTTCAAAGATGTGAAACATTTCTGCCACTGGCTCAATACCTCTTTAGAACCGGGAGCCATCAACATCGGATCGTTCAGCGAGAAGGCGGGGCCTGCCTTGAAATTCTCACCTTTTATATCACCGTCCATATAGAACTTGAATATCAGTTCTTCCATTTCGGCGTACACTCCGTTCAATAGCTTTTCCAAATCGGATTCGCTCAACATATCTTGAGGTATCTGATCCTTAGGACGCATATCGTCGAGCATCCCCGAACAACCTGTCATCCACAAAAGGCAAATGCTACACAGCAAATAGTTGATTATAGTATAATATCGTTTCATACATCTATGTTTTTAAAAGTTTAGATTCAGACCAAAAATAAATGTTCTCAAGACAGGTTGTAGACCGAAGTCAACTCCATAATTTGAATCTCCCGGGCTACCGGAAAATGACGTTTCGGGGTCATAACCGGAATATTTGGTGAGAGTCAGCAAGTTATCAGCCGACACATAGACTCTTAAAGAGTTCACTCGGAGTTTCTTAACAACCGATTCCGGCAAAGTGTAGCCCAAGGTCACAGTTTTCAATTTAAAATAGGAAGCATCTTCCAAATAACGCGTAGAGGTCTGTACGTTGTAGTCATAATCGTATCCGGTATGCACTCCGATTCGTACAGGACGGGGGATCGTGTTGCTTGTTCCTTCTCCGCGCCAGTATCCGTTGGCTACTTCTTTGCTTACATTAAAGTATTGTTCCACAGATTCGCCCCGGTCGCTTACTTTTACATTCGATAGTGCGAGCCCCAAATGGTCGGTACCTTCGGAACTATTCACTCCCCGCCATGCCGACATTACTTTGCCGCCTACGGAGAATTGCCCGAACAGAGACAGGTCAAAACCTTTGTAGGAGAAATTGGAAGTGATACCTCCATAAAAGTCAGGAATAGCTTTTCCTACATTCATTCGGTCGGCATCGGAAATGTCTCCGTCTTCGTTGTAATCGAAATATTTCACGTCGCCGGCACGCACCCCTTTAGCATACAGTTTCGCAGGCACTTCGTCATCACGCTGGTAGATACCTTCCATCTTTAGCATATAGAATGTACTGATAGGCTGTCCGTTAATCAACGCGTGCATCGAACCGCCCAAGAGGTTACTTCCGCTACTGGGAACTATATACATATCATTTCCTTCGATGAGGGAAAGCAGTTTGTTCTTCACGAAAGAGATGTTTCCGCCCAAATCCCATTTGAACTTTCCGGTAAGAATTTTGCCGTTCAAAGCCAATTCGAGTCCTTTATTCTCCAATGAACCGATATTGGACTGCAAGGTGGTATATCCGGTGGTCGCATTGACCGGTTTTTTGAACAGCAGGTCGGTGGTCTTTTGATAGAACATATCTACGTTCAAAGTCAAACGAGACTGAAACATCTCTATATCAAATCCAAGATTGAACTGACTGGCTTTCTCCCAAGTCAAGGCACGGGCATCTTGCGAAATCTGGAATCCGGCGGAACCATTGTAGGAAGCGCCGCCCGCACTGATAAGTGACAGCGGAGCATAATTGCTCACTCCTGCCATGCTTCCTGTCATACCCCAGCTTAGTCTTAACTTGGCGTCATTGACGTATTTGTTTTTCGGGAAGAATCCTTCATTGGATGCCCGCCACGCAAAAGAAGCAGAGGGGAAATAACCGTATCTCTTGTTCTTTGCAAAACGGGAAGAGCCGTCACTACGCAATGAGGTATTCAGTATATATTTGTTGTCCCAGTTCAAAGCGATTCGTCCGAAATAGGATTCTAAAGCGTAAGAGGTATAGCTGATGTTTCCGGCATAAATATTGGGGCCTGCATTGATTAAATCAAAGTTTGAGGAAGGAAATGCGCCGTTGGCGTAGTTGTCACTCTTTGCGCCGAATTGCTCATAAGTGTATTTTTCAAACGAGTGTCCCAACATGACGGAATAGATCAGTTTGTTCCATTCATTGTTGTAAGAGAATATATTGTCTATCACATAGCGGAAGCTCTGGTCTTTTTGTTCCGCCAATGCTCCCCAACCGCTGCTGTTTTTGCGGGCGTCATGTTTGTCCGACAGTTTCTTAGAGGTGTTATCCAAAATGCCATATACACTTACTGTCGGTGTGTATTTGAATCCTTTGAAGGGGGTGACGTCTATGCTGAACACGCCGGATAGTTGATATTTCTTGGCTACCCAGTCTTCTTCGTTTATCAGCATTACGGGATTGTGGCGCAGAATATCCGTTCCATTCACTTTGTAGGATGTTCCGTCTTCTTTGTAGGGTGAATACCAAGGTTGTTCTTCACGTGCCGTACGCAGCACTTTCAGACTGGTACTTGTTTCTTCCAACAGGTCTGAACGGCTGACGGAACCTGCCAAGTTCATATTCAGTTTGAAGATGTTATTGATCTTATGGGTGAACTTTGCGCGCATATTATATTGGTCATAGCTGCTTTTATTCAAATATCCTTCCTGCGTGTTGGCTCCCAAAGAGGCGAAAAAGGTGGTCTTTTCATTTCCACCGGAGATGCTGATGGAGCCGGTACCTGTCTTTGAGTTTTTTCTTGATATTTCTTTCACCCAGTTGGTTTCCTGAATGTGGGAAGGAATATACAGTTGAAGGTTAGCTCCCATCTGTACATTGTAATTGTCGATGGCGGCTTGCATAGTGTTCATATATTCTGTCGAATTGGCCATTTCAATGTCATTGGCAAGGTAGGCAAATCCGTAGCGGCCGGACACTTCTATCTTTGTCTTGCCTTGCTGACCTGATTTAGTGGTTATCAACACGACTCCGGCATTGGCACGCGAACCATAGATGGCAGCGGCGGAAGCGTCTTTCAAGACTTCCATACTTTCAATGTCATTCGGATTCAGGTTGGGATATTTTTCACTCGGGATACCGTCAACAACATAAAGCGGCGAACTTCCTCCACTGACGGAGCCGATGCCGCGAACGGTTACATTGGGGCTTTCGCCCGGAGTGCCGGAAGCTGAGGATATATTCACACCTGCCACACGTCCTTGCAGCATTTTTATCGGGTTATAGTCATTACCTTGGTCTATATTCTCCATCTTTACTTTACTGATGGAAGTTGTCACCAGTTTTTGTGACTGTACTCCGTAGCCGACAACGACGACTTCATCAATCATTTTGCTATCTTCCTGAAGTACGACTTTCACTAATGTCTGACCGCCCACAGGTAGATCGACTGTCTTATATCCTATATAGGAGATTGTCAATATACCTTTTTCCGGCACATCTGCCAATGTGAATTTTCCATCGAAATCTGTTATCGTCCCATGTGACTCACCTTTGACCACAATGCTTGCTCCGATAATAGGTTCTCCCTTTTCATCTACAACGGTGCCTGTTACTTTTTTGGCTACTGACTTGTCCTGAGCTTTACGAATCAATACAATCACATTGTCTTGTTCTTTTTTATAGGTCAGTTCCATTCTGCCCAGAAGTTGTTCCATCGTTTGGGCGATTGTCGCATTTTGAACATTCAGCGATATTTTCTGATTTAATTCAGGAAGACTTTCACTGTAGAAAAATTTGTAATTACTTACTTGCTCGATTTTCTTTAAAGAGGCTCTTAAAGAAATGTCTTTCACATTCACCGTTATCTGGGAATAAGCGACAAAAGAGATGCTTAAAAACAACAGCAGGCATATAGCCCGTAGTGTTCTCCAGTTCTTACTTCCCTCAGTATGGGTTTGAGGGAGTTTCACAAAGGTTTTTCTGTTTTCCATATATCAAAACTTTTAAGTTGTTTGATAGGTATACAGACTGCTATATCCTCCCGTCCAAGCGCCTATCAGACTTTAACTCTCGTTAACTTATTCAAATTAGAGAATAAAAAAGCCATTCCAAAGAAGCGGGCTCCGGAATGGCTCTATTCTATGTTTTACTCAATAAACGATTATATTACTTTGTATTCACCAATATTACGTTCTTCTGCATTAAAGGAGACACCGACTTTTACTAGCTCACGCCCGTCTGTACGGTAAGGTAACAAATAACCTTTTTCATCTATTTGCCTCAGAGCTTCGTCTACTGTTCCTTCCAGTTTAAACTCAAAAACATAAATACGGTCTTTCGTTTTCACCACGGCATCGGCACGACCTTTTGCGCTACGGACTTCTGCATCTACATATTGTCCCATCAACTTAAAGACGAGATAAAAGATAACCTGATAATGACGTTCGGTCTTTGTATTCAATTCATAGGGAATGTCGGCAAAGAATGATTTCATACGTTCCATAAAAGAATGAACATCGCCCGATTGAAGTTCGCGGACAAACTTAACAGCATTAAAATCTGTTTCATCGGAAGAGATGGGAGTATAATAGGGTATCAAGAATTTAAGAAAACCATATTTCACCTCATCATTCGGAAAACCTAGCGTATATAGATTCAATGATTTATCAAAGTTTTTAATAGTCAGATAGCCACTTTGGTAGATCATCGGAAGGGGATTCTTTGTCTCTGCACGGTATTCGGCAAATCCGGAACTTCCTACTTCCAAGCCATCTATCAGCAAACGCAAGTCATAGTCACTTTGCTTCAACAGGTCTACAAGATAGGTAGGAGTACCGGTCTGGAACCAGTAATTATCAAACATTAATCCATCAAAAACATTGAGTACACTGAAGGGATTAAATAGTCCTTCTTCGCTGTATGTAAAGTGATAGCCATCGTACATCGCTGTCATTTTATCGACTGTATCTTCAAAGGACATCTCCTGCACTTCTGCCAACCGCTCCAACTCGGGAGTAAATGTCGATACTAATTCTTTTTTAGTAATACCACAGATATTGGCGTATGGAATCTTCATGCTAATATCATTCAGTTGATTCAAATCACTGAACACACTTACTTGGGCAAATTTAGTGACTCCTGTCAAGAATATAAACCGAAGATAGCGGTCGGAACTTTTCAGCACACCATAAAAGGCTTTCAGAATACGACGGTATTCATCCAACAGGTTCTCGTCCAAAAGAGCTTGCAGCAATGGTTTATCATACTCATCAACCAATACCACAACTCCTTTTCCTGTTTTCAGGCAGGCTTGCTCAATGACATAACTAAAACGTTCTTCAGGGCTGCGGTCTTTTTTCTCGTCACCATAGATGGCTTCCCATTTCTCTAAATATTGGTTTAGCATGGCAACCAAATCTGCCACCGTCTCATATTTCTTCGCATTCAAATCAAGATGCAGAACTGGGTATTGCTCCCACTTTGTCTCTAACTTTTCAATTGCCAGGCCTTCAAAAAGGTCTTTACGGCCTTGAAAGTAGGCTTCAAAAGTAGAAATTAGCAGACTTTTGCCAAAACGACGGGGACGACTAAGGAAATAGGGCACTTTAGTAGCTGCTATCTGATATATAATGGTTGTTTTATCCACATACAAACACCCCTCTGCACGCATCTTTTCAAACGTTTGTATCCCTATCGGCAATTTACGCTCCAATGTATTCATTGCATCTTCAAATTAGTGTACCACAAATATAGATGTTATTCGATGAATAAACAAAGATACTCTATGAAAGTTCCACTTATTTTTCCTTCAAGACAATCACTGAACCGTCCATTTCATAATAGAAAGGTGAAGTAAGCATCAGGATATTCAATGCATTCTGTATACCACCACCCGGTATGGTTCCGGTGAAATATTCATTAGGCAGTTTATTGGAATCGAAGCGAATCTCCACGTCATAAATACGTGAAAGAGTTTTCATTATATTCTCCAAAGATTCTTTCTCGAAATAGATATTTCCTTTCGTCCATTCAATGTAGTCATTTGGGTGCACTTGAGTGGCTGTTATCTTATGGGTGGCTTTATTATATTCTATTTTGTCGCCGGGCTTCATGATATGCGACGTTTTCTGCGCATAGACTCCCACTTTTCCTTCCAAAAGAACGACTGTCACGTCTTTGGCGTCTCCATAGGCTGATACATTGAAAGAAGTACCGAGTACTTTCACTTCCAAATCGCCAACTTGCACAATAAAGGCATGCTTTTCATCATGGGCTACTTTGAAATAAGCTTCACCATTCAGTTGCACACGACGCACTTTTTCTCCGAAGTTATTCAGGTAGCTTAATTGTGAAGCTGAATTGAGAACGACATTCGTTCCGTCCGGCAGTTCGATAGTTGCTTTGTCTCCTTTATCGGCTTTTACTATAAAGGGAGCACCCTGTGTTTGAGAAAAATCTATAAGATAATAGGTGAAGAAGGCGATAGTTATAGGCAAAAGGATGGCGGCAGCCCATTTCCAAGGATTCATACGGATGATTCTTGGTTTCTCTTTCTCTTGTGTTTCTTCTTTGATTCGGGCGAATAGTTTGTCACGCAATACCGGATTGATGTCGGCATCCGATTTGGAAAACTCCTCTTCCCACCAGCTTTGTAAGCGGCGGTCATTCTTTATCCAATCGGAAAGCTCCTTAATCTCAGCATCCGTTATATTTCCTTCGAAATATTTCTCAATCAGCTCTTTATAATATATTTTATCCATCTTCTTACTTATTTACAGGTATACATTTTCATCCTATCTACTATCCAAAAACGTGTATTACAATTACATTTCATTAACAAAGAAGGCGAGCAGAAGCGCAATTACCTTATCGTAATGCTTCATCAACTGTTCACGCATAAACTTCACAGCCAAAGATAATTGTGTGGCGACCGTGCTTTCGGAAATCCCCATCATCTCGGCAATTTCCTTATTCGTATAGTTCTGACGCTTGCTTAGGATAAAGATTTTCTTTCGCTGTGCAGGCAATTCCTCTGCCAATGAGTCGATATAGTCGTTCAAAAAACGAAGGTCGATAGCATCTTCTGTCTGCGAATCACGGTCTACCCCACTTTTTAGCAGATATTCATTGTAAACATATTCAACAGTCTGACGCTGATACATATTCATCAGTAAGTTTTTGGCTATCGTACAGAGAAAAGAAATAAATGAAGCGTCGGAATCGACTTTCTCACGTACTTCCCATATACGAATGAAAGTGGATTGCACCACTTCTTCAGCCATATATTGATTGCCGGAAGAAAGCCGCATAATGAAATTGTACAGTTTGCCACTATACATCGTATATAACTTTTCAAATGCCTGAAAAGAACCTTCCTTTAACTTGATTAATAAAAGTTTTTCAGCAGTAGAGTCAATCATATTTTAGAGTTTTGTGACAAAGGTATGTTACTGTTGGTCTGAAACTGGTGACAATATTATTAATATTTTCTCAATTATCCGATTTTTCGGAAAGGTTTCTGCATAAAAACTCTAAAAGCGATATTCTATCCTTGGTGATAAAATATCGCTTTTAGAGGTATATAGAGATAAAAACAGGTTGTACACTAATAAGTCAAACGAATACCTGCCTGTATATTGAAGTTGAACGGATTCTCTTTACGGATGGTCTGTGTATCCGAACCGTCATCAAAGTAATAAGCTACACCCGGCTCTACATAGATACCGACACGCTTCGTTGCATTCAACTGCGCACCTACCGCACCGGATACTGAGAATTGGAGAGGTTTCACTGTCTCCTTTTCAGAGCCGAGCTTTCCATAGACACATTTCTCAACCATACCGCCACCGGACACATAAAGAGTTACGAGTTTCTTATCAAGGAAGTTCCAGTTGGCACGCAACGGAATACCGATATAGTGGAGTTTCTGCTCTATCTTCTGGTCAGCATCTGCCAGTTTGGCATCCGAGGAAAGTAACGTATAAGTCAAACCTGACTCCAGGGAAAAACCTCTGCCTAGAGCTTTACGAACGGATAATCCGAAAGAGATAGGTTGATGATGTTCGATATCGACTACCTGTTTTGCCTGGCGCAAGTAAGGTACTCCGTCCTCAAAGACTACAGTTTGGTCATTAGGAATCTGCAACAAGCCATTTGAAACAGAAAGCATGCTGACGCGAGAAGGATATACACCCGAACCTACTTCTGAAGAAGCACCACCCGAATTCCCGACTCCCAGTCCCATCGACCAAGTACCTTTCCGGGAAGATGCTTTCTCGGTCGGAATATGATATTTATCTTTACTGGAAGGACGTCGCGGTCTGTTGCTCGCTGTCGGTCGTTCCGTATCTTTCGCTTGAGTTTGAGTTTGACCGGCATTTGTTTCTTCGGTCGGTTTTACCTCATCTACGGCTTTTCCGGGTTCGTTTTCTTCAATTACAGATTCCGGTTTGTCTTTCACTATAGGTTCATCATCTACCTGTGTTTTATGTTCCGGGACATTCCGGTCTGCTTTCGCCAATCGGTCTTCACGAGTAACAGGTCGCAGAACAGGTTCGACGGAAGTGCCTTGCATGTCCGGTTGTTGCACGCCCGGCAAAGCATCGGGCGTAGAAGCCAATGTCGGTGTTTGTATATGACGCATTTCATCCGCCGCAGGTGTACCCAGGAAATACAGGCTTACTGACGAAACGACAGCTAGCAATATAACAGCCGCAGCCGCCATCATCCATTTTCGATAAGGATATATCTTCCTCTCCACAGGGGGCATAAGCTCTTTCTCCAGTTGTTCCCAACCGGAAGCAGGTGTCGGCTCGGAATAATCCGCAAGCTTCTCCTTCAACTTATTCATCCACAATTCTTTCTCTTCCATCTCTATCTATCCATTATTCATTATCCATTCTTTTACTCTTTTTGCCAATACCGTCTTCGCGCGAAACAGTTGCGAAGCCGAAGATTTCTCATTAATACCTAATACCTGAGCGATTTCTTTGTGTGATTTGTCCTCGAACGTATAAAGGTTGAACACTGTGCGATACCCCGCCGGCAGTTCTTCAATAAACTGCATCAACACCTTTTGTGGTATCGCTTCCACATCGGAAGCATCCGGCTCTTCATATTCTTCGGGCAACTCTTCCAATGACGCTGCCTGATTGATTACATCATTCTTCCGGAGATACTGCAAAGCGGTATTGACCACCACCCGCTCCATCCAAGCCCGCAGGGAGCCTTCACCCCGCCAGGTGAATTTGTCGAAAGAGTCGAATATCTTTATAAAACTGTCGTGAAGCAGGTCCTGGGCCGTATCACGGTCGCCGGTATAGCGTAGACAGATGCCAAGCATACGCCCCGCATACTGCTCATACAGTTCCTTGCGGGCCCGGTTCTTTCCTTGCCTGCATTGTTCCGACAACTCAAATTCTTCCATTCGCTTATACACGTGTTTACCTTATAAATGCAGCAAAGATAGAAATACTGCATAGAGAGAACAACTCTTTTGCCACTTTTGTTTCTTTAACAGATGCAGATGCAATATTTTGGGTTCCCGTGCATTTTCTGAATACAAAGCAATAATATTAATCAATCTAAAACCTAGTTTATATATGAAGAAATTTAAATTCATTGCCTTTATCTTTGCTATTATGACCACAATGCCGATTTTCCAGTCATGCCTGGACGACGATGACAGTCCGTCCGACTTACTGGTTATCAGTACAATAAATATGATGAGCCAGGATAGCAAGGATTTTTATTTCACCTTGGATGATGGAAAAAAGATGTATCCAAGTAACGGACAAGGATGGAGTAACGCGGATTTTGTGGATGGGCAGCGCGCCTTTGTCATGTTCAACGAACTGGAAGAGCCGGTAGGTGGATATGACTATAATGTTCAGGTAAAACAGATAAAAGAAATCCTGACCAAGGATATCGTCACTATGGATGAGGAAGAAAACAATGAGGAGAAAATCGGAGACGATAAGATTAACGCTACTTATATGTGGATTAACAAGGATAAGAAATATCTGACTATCGAATTCCAATATTATGGTACGCATAGCGAAGATAAGAAACATTTCCTGAATCTGGTTATCAATAATCTCACCCCGGCTCCTACCGCAGATGAGGAGAGTGAAGAGGATGAGTTTATCAATCTGGAATTCCGCCACAACAGTGAAGGGGATTATCCTCAGACTTTAGGCGAAGGATATGTATCTTTCAAGCTGGACAAAATCAAGGAACAGATGGAAGGAAAGAAAGGGCTAAGAGTCCGTGTCAATACCCTATATGGCAAAATAAAAACATATGAAGTGAAATTTCCCTAATCTGCTAAAATCTGAGAAATATGGAAGACACTCTTTTTTAATATTATATATTAATTACGCAAAAGAGGGCGGTAGTTGTGAAACTCCCGCCCTTCTTACTTTTAATACTTCGTTATTTTATCCTCTAAAAAAAGAAAGTTTATTTCTTATCTCCAAGATAATTCCATACTCCTGCGCTCAAAGCTGCTCCTACAAACGGGGCAATGATGAACAACCATAATTGTGAAAGGGCTTCTCCACCCTGGAACAATGCCGGAGCAATACTACGTGCCGGATTGACGGATGTACCTGTGATAGGGATACATACGATATGTACCAGTACTAAAGTAAGACCGATGGCAAGTCCGGCAAGATTGCCTGCGCCTTTCTTCGGATCGGTAGAGCCCAAAACGACTAATACGAAGATGAATGTGAATACTGCTTCGGCAATGAATGCTTGCAGCATTTCTCCATCACCAAAGCCGTTCGAGCCTGTTGCCGTAGGGCCGTCGTGAGCTCCGGTAGACACCAAAGCGTAAAGAATAGCCGAGCCGATAATTGCTCCTATCACTTGGAAGATCATATACATTCCCGCGTCTTTTCCATTCATACGTCCACTCAGGAATACTCCTAATGTAATAGCAGGATTAATGTGACAGCCCGAAATACCACCGATAGCATATGCCATCGCTACTACGGACAAACCAAAGGCCAAAGCCACGCCGATCGTTCCCACGCCAGCGCCTACTGTATCGGCCAAACCACCTGCAAAGACGGCACTACCACATCCCATAAGGACGAGTACCATCGTTCCAATCATTTCTGCAATGTACTTTTTCATACTTAATCAATAAATTGTTTATTTGTTTATTAGTTTATCTTTCAAAAGTAGATAATTAACTCCGGAAATCAAAGTCTATATGTATAATTATGATTAACTTTGCGGCATTTTTCGAATATAGAAAATTACATCAATGAAAAAAGGACTTTTTTATGCTATACTGGCCTCTGTGTTATGGGCTATTGTCAATCCGTTTATCAAACAAGGACTAAGCTACGATTTTACTCCGATGAACTTTGCCGGAATTCGTTTCGCGACTGTGGGGATTATCCTTTTCGCCTATACGTGGCACAAGGGGATGTGGAAAGAAATACGTCAGCACAGCAGATTGTTTCTTAATCTGATTCTTATCAATATGTTTATGGGATACACGGCTTTCTACTTCGGCGTGGATTTTGTGAGTGGCGCCATCTCGTCCATTATCATGGGGATGACTCCACTTATCAATGTGCTCTTGGCACATTTGCTTGCTAGTAATGACAGACTGAATGTTCATAAAATAATCAGTCTTGTGGTCAGCCTTATCGGTCTGTTCCTGATTATAGGAATGGGGAGTGACGGTGCGCCGCTCGATTGGAAAGGAATTACCGGTATTGTACTATTGCTGCTCAGTATTATTTTTCAAGGGTATTCCGCTATCTCCGTTTCGGAAGATAAGGGGAAGGTGAACCCTATTTTCCTGAATGCTGTTCAGATGTTTTTTGGTGGTCTACTTATATATATGGTAGGACTGGGCACGGAAGGTTATCATTCTTTTATCGGAAAACCGGGCGGGTTCTATATCAGTCTTGGTATCCTGGTGTTTATTTCTGTCTTTGCTTTCAGCTTTTGGTTTATTGCTTTGCAGAGCAAGGGCGCGAAGGTCAGCGATATTAATATGTGCCGGTTGATTAATCCGATCCTCGGCGCAGTATTGAGTTGGATGATGCTCCCGGATGAATATCCGACATTCAGTACGGTGGCAGGGATGATTATTATCGTCAGCTCCCTGATTATTTATTTCAAAGGAGCTGAGATAAGTCAATGGTTCAAGAAGATTAATGCATAAAAGGAATCCGGACAGGTTATAAAAACACTTGTACGGAATAGCATATTGCATTTGAAGCACAACATACATCAGTTCTACAACAAGTTCCAGAGCTATAACAAGTTTCGGGTTATAACAAGCATTGCATAGAGTGCAAGCATGGAGTTACAATAAACATTGGATAGACTGTAAGGTCAGCATTTCTTTAGGTACTGCCGCTTTTATCTCTTCTTTCAGTACGCAGAGAAGGCTGTGACGCACGAAATCTTTGCTTGTAGCTAGTACAACCTGACGCGTCGGACGCGGAATGGCGAATGGGCGTACCAGCTTCCGTTGTTCTTCCGTCAACTGGGATACTGCCAGTTCGGGAATAAAGGTTATCCCTTTCCCACTTTCTACCATGCGCATAAAGGTTTCCATGCTCCCCAGACGGTAAGCCATCTGACTTACTTTTACTGCTTCCATCTGGCAGAAACGGACGAGTTGGTCACGGAAGCAATGTCCTTCATCCAGCAGCCAAAGGCGTTCGCCGGTTATATCGGAAGTACGGACAACATCATGTTTAAAAGAGGGCTCTTTCTTGGATACGTAGGCGTAAAATTGTTCGTAGAACAGTGTTTCTTCCGTTAGGAAAGTATCTTCCAGTTTGCTGGCTATAATCCCTGCATCCAAATCTCCGCTATGCAGTGCTTGCTGAATATCCTGCGTTTTCATTTCCGTGACACGAATATCCAGTTCAGGGTATTTCTCCATCAGTTGCGGAAAGAAGCGTGGAAGCAGATAGGGCGCAATAGTCGGCAATACTCCTAAACGGAATACACCGGATAGTGATTGCTTTTCTTCACTAATGATTTCTTTGACCTGGGCTGCTTGTGCCAGTATCACACGAGCTTGGTCTATTACTTTTTGCCCGATAGCTGTCGGGCAAACGGGTTGCACAGTCCGGTCGAACAGTTTCACTCCGAGTTCATCTTCCAGTTTCTGAATCATGGCGCTCAATGTGGGTTGTGTCACCCTGCAATATTCGGCTGCACGGGCGAAATGCCGGAACTGGTCAACAGCCAATATATATTCTAATTGTTGTATAGTCATCTATCAAATCATATTAAGTTATAGATTTCTTCTATGCAAAGATAGAAATTTTCAGTTTGACAGCAAGCACTTTTCGCCTTATCTTTGCAATACAGAAAAAAGAAAATTAATATAAATCATTAAAAATAATAAGATTATGAAGACTTTAGAATTTATCAAATTGAACGAATCAGGAGCAAACAACGTAGTAGCATCTTTGCAACAACTATTAGCAGACTTCCAAGTGTATTACACGAATCTTCGTGGTTTCCACTGGAATATCAAAGGACATAACTTCTTCGTTCTCCACAGCCAGTTCGAAAAGATGTATGACGACACTGCCGAAAAGGTGGACGAAATCGCAGAACGTATCCTTATGCTGGGCGGCACTCCCGCCAATAAGTTCAGCGATTATCTGAAAGTTGCCAATATCAACGAAGTGGATAAGGTGAGCAATGGAGACGAAGCACTGAACAGCATCCTTCAGTCTATCAGTTATCTGATTGGTGAGGAACGCAAGATTCTGTCTATCGCTTCACAAGCCGGAGACGAAGTAACCGTTTCGATGATGAGCGATTACTTGAAAGAACAGGAGAAATTGGTTTGGATGTTGGTGGCTTATAATAGCAAGTAATTTAGATAAAAGGTTTAGGTTTTAAGTGAAGAAGAGAGAATACTTCCATAATATGGGGTATTCTCTCTTTCTTCTTTATTATAATGTCAATGCAGTAAATCTATATTCCAGGTTTATTTATCAAATCTGACATTGGGTTCCCATTCTGTTATAACGCTTGCCGAAGTAGCCGTTGCAGTATGCCCGTTACCTGTTATGTCAGTAAAGGAAAGTCCAGTACCTTCATCCATAGGCCAATAAGCAATCAAATCAGGATTGTCCGGACTAATGGCAAAAAATAGATTATTCTTGATTTGGTTAGGGGTTCTTGCAACTTTCCACAAACGCACCTGACTCATGCCGCACTTATCCGGGAAGTAACTGCCGCTGGATATCATTTCTACAAGATCCATACGTACTTCGCCATTCTTTGGTGAAGGGGGATCGAACTTAACATCCGGTTCACCATTACGGTAAATAGTAAAGGTAGTTCCATCATAAACAAATGCCAGATGATACCAGGTATTAGGTACGAAATCACGTGCTGTTTCCACCTGTCCACCCAATGTCTTAACCTGAAGATAGTTGTATGGGCCATTGGCGTCTCCAAAACGGATATAGATTTCGTGGTCGCTACTACCAAGATTAAAGATAGCCTGATTGTTTTTGCTGAAAGCCGACATGCGAACCCAACATTCCAAACTCCATTGTGCAACACCGATTCCCCATTTTTCTTCAGGAAGAGTAGTTATCTTACCTTGAGTACCTGTCATTACCGGTACGGATACAATCAACGGTTTAGCCAGTAAATATATAAATTTGGACTGGGTAACCGACATATCGACATTTCCGGTGACTACATCTCCCAATTCAATAGGAAAAGCATAGTTTTTTCCCTGGGTATCAAAGTTATCAATGTGGATTCTGTATCCTGCGCTAATATCTCCTGCCGGAATAGTAACCTTCGCATTTTCAGGCAGTTTATAGCTGGATAAAAGTTCGTATTCCGTACTGTTCTGCTCATTATATTCTGCCAGCAAAGCAGGATTCAATTTTAGTGTCACTTCCGTATCACGTTCCATTTTTTTAGCAAGCCGTACAATGATGTTTATATCAGCTCCCGTCGTCTCAATAAATACCGTAGTAGACTTGGATGAAGAAGCTGCATCAGCAATATAAACGCTATTGCTTTTCGTACTATACTCGGCGTTATCACAGCCAAAGAATATCATTGCAAATAGTACGGTCAAGATGCTCGATTGATATATTCTTTTCATAATTTATTATTTTTAATTCAACAATCCGGGTTTGTTCATCACTCTTCCGGTGCAGGTTCTACAGGATTCAGTCTCTCTTTATATATGGTATACATATTAGTTATTCCCTGGCGCAGGAAATAGTATTCGGGAGAACCATTATAATCACCTTTCCCTTGATTATAATCAAAACCTGAACGATAAAGTCCACATCCGCCTATCTGCTCATTGATATCATTTTTATTATAAACGTACTTGGACATTCCCAGGAATCCACCTCCTGTACCGGCATACGACTCAAAGTTTTCGGTAAAGATGGTTCTTCTCACAATCTCGTCCTTCGTAATGGTGCCGTCATTCACCCAATTCTCCATATCAGTGAAAACTCCTTCCAGACGGGTAGTCAAATTACTGGCTGATGTAACTCCATAAGCCTGAAGAACAAAATAATCTACATAATAAGAAACCCAGTCTTTATCCATACGACCTCTGACACCAATTTCACCATCGATGATGAATAATAATCCCGGTTTAGCCGGTTTACGTCCATCACGGTCTGTCCGCTGTGAACCTTTACCAAACCAATAGCTAAGTTCCTCTACGAAAATTCTTCTTTGCACTTTATTAGTCCACAGGTAATTGCTGGAGCCACCGCCGCCCTGCGGTTCGTAATCCCAGTCGTAGCCATCATATCCGGATTCTATCACATGATCGTAGATAGCTTCGGCATAAGTGCGGATAGCCGGTCTTACCACAGCTTCATCACTGCTATTGCCAATATTATATATAGGCAGTTCGGGCATATCATCTCCGACCTGTGCAGAGAAAAGGGTAACTACCACTTTCGTACCTTTTACTTTTTGCACATATTCCATATCTGCACGACGTTCCGGACTTAGGTTGAACTTTGGATGACCTCCCCAGTTGGAAGCTATCGTTACGGAATCCGGCAAACCCCTCAGACTATTCTCACCCGTGGGAGAAGTTCCTGTCCAGTTGTCGAACCAAACAAATATCTGAGGCAGATTCGGAGTACTTTTCCATTCGCGTAAAGCTGCATAATCAGCTTCAGTTTTCGTAGTCCCATTTAAATCCGACTCTCCAAATTTTATAGGTTCAATCTCTACCCAATCGCTGCATCCCGCTAAAATCATGCAGGCGAAAGTTATATAGAACGATATATTTAAATATTTCATCTTCATAATATTACATTTTTAAGATTTAATTCTTACGTGCCCACCAAAGATCCGTAGCTCCCGTATCGGCTCCTCCCAACAAGTTGGCTACAGCAGCCTCGACATTCTGTGTATTGCCGGAGTATTCAGAAACAGGATAAGGCAAACGACGTACCAGGCGAGTCTTGGAATTAGTAATACTACCTATGGAATTGGCAGAACTTAGATTACTCTGAGCTGTAATCATCTGCGGATATCCTGTACGACGATGGTCTGCCCAAGCTTCAAATCCCAATGGATAGTTGGCAAGCCATTTCTGGGTGATGATCTTTTCCAATTTCATAGTTGTGGTAGCCGAGCCATTATCCCAGGATACTGTAATAGAGCTAAAACTCGGGGCATTCACGTTTCCGTTAGGATCGTTATACCTGGTTGCAGATGTAGTACCAGACAAATAAGTACCTATCGCTACACCATGTTGCTCCATTGAAGTAGTAATCCCTTGCTCATAATAGATTTTACTTTGGCTTGTTCCACCGGGAATCCATCCTTGTAATGCCGCTTCGGCCTTCAGGAAGAATGTCTCTGCCGCACAATAAACCAATAAAGGAGAATCCTTTTTGAATGCCGGCTTCGAATATTGAGCTGTTCCGTAAATGCCTTTATTAATATTAGGAATACCTATACGAACACCACGATAAACATCATCCGCCGTCTTGAGCATATAAACAGAACGACGAGGATCGTTATATCCATTCATGTAAGCAGACATCATGGCATTCATGGCAAGATCTCCCCAGTCATTGGATGCCTTGTAGTAAGGATTATCAGAGGTAGGCAAGAAAGCATTATCGCCATTAGACTCAATAACACCGGCTGCAATCGCCTTTGTCATCACTTCTTTTGCATAATCCGTATCCACATTGGCTATACGAACTGCCATACGAAACTTCAAAGAATTGGCAAACCGCACCCATTTACTAAAATCACCGTCGTAAATCAGGTCAAATTCTGCGATTGGAATTTTCTTTCCCTTATTTTCTTCCAAAAAGACTGTCAATGCATTAATGCTCTCATCCAGGTCATCAATCATCTTATGATATACATCTTCTACGCTATCATATTCAACAGCAAACTGTCCGCCACCCATCTTTGAATATGGAATAGGTCCATAAGTATCCACAACACGCAGCATTACTGCTACCCGAATGATATTAACCCATGAAAAGACATATCCTTTTCCTTCAGTCACATCTTTAATAGTCAGATAGTTGGAATAGAATTTAGTAAACAGTGTGTTGAAAGGATACTCCACCCAGTTGGCCGGCGGATTGAAAGTGCCGAAATTAGTACCTTGCCAGTTATTGGTCGTAGCAAAGTATCCTCCGTATTGTCCACCCACCATTTGCTCAATCATCTGATTCTGATTCTCCTGAAAATTATGCATCAGATAAAGCATACTGGGAATCAGTGTACCTACCCTTTCTGCTTCAGTCATATCTTTTGTAGGATCCGGGTTAGTCGGATGAGTATTCAACTCCTCAAAATTACCCGTACACGATGCGAATAGTACTGCACAGCAGATACTCATCGCTACTATTATCGTTGTTTTAAATCTATATTGTTTCATGATTTAATATCAGTTTAGAATTGTAATTTAAGACTAAAGCCGATGTTTCTTAAACTCGGTTGCATGAAGTAATCCACACCGGTATAGTAAGTATTCGTTGCCGAAGCCACTAATTCCGGATCGAAAGGAGCCTTACAATAGATCATACCTAAATTATTTCCAACTACTCCCAACGTTACATCAGCAATATTGTACAGTTTCTTTCTTGGTATCGTATATTCAACACTGACTTCCTGAAGACGGATATTGGTTGCCTTATAGATATAATGGGCTCCTTGTCCCGTACCGGCAGCCACGATGTTAAGATAATCACGAGCCGATATCTTCTTTTGGTTGATAGTGATGTTATCCTGTTCACGCAACTTGGCACTATATTCCGAAACTCCGTATCTGTCAAGAACAGCCTGCGTATTCGAAACAACATTTCCTCCGAATCGTCCGGTCAACAAAACGTTGAGTCTGACACCTTTATAGGAGAATGAATTTCTCCATCCCATATTAACTTTCGGAAGCAGGGAACCTACCTTTTTATATTCTGTATTCACCATTGATGGCAGGAATGTGGTAGGATTAAGGTAAACATATCCATTGTCATCACGTTGAAAATCGCGGTTTACATAGATATCACCCATCGTACCGCCTTCTGTCAGCCTGACAATAGGAGAACCTGTACTTCCCAATGTAGCTTTATCCACATAAGGCATCTGGATCAATTCACCGGTCACTGTATTTCTAACACCGTCCGCCAGTTTCTTTACCTTATTCTTGTTATAGGTAAAAGTTACGTTTGATGCCCAGGAGAAACCTGCCCATTCATTTTGATAGCCCAAAGCCATTTCAATACCTTTATTCTGTACATTACCAGCCTGTATGTTTACTCCTTCATAACCTGAACCGGCAGGAAGAGAAGCAACAAACGTCTGATGACGGGTGTCCGACTGATAATAGGTAACATCAAAATTAAGCGAGCCGTTAAAGAACTTCATATTAAGTCCCGCTTCAAACGAGTTCGTTATTTCCGGCTTCAGATAGCGATTCGGATAAAGTGATTTCGCTTCATACTGGTTGGCCTGATCATTATATTCGTAATACTCTCTTGTCAGATAGGGCGCATACGAACTACCAACCGACGTGAAAGAAAGACGAGCTTTCAAGAATGTAAACCAATCCGGTAACTTGACAACTTCACTGATTATACCGGAAAGCCCCACTGAAGGATACATGAAGGACTTATCTCCTGATTCAGAGAATGCCAATGCCGAATCCCAGTCATTACGCGCCGTAAGAGTAAGATATAAGAAATGTCTATACCCTAATTCCACGTTGGCAAAGATTGACTGTGTCTGACGTTTCAGTCCGTCATCATCAATCTTGAAGTTTCCTGTACGGTCCATATTCTCAGCAGTAAAGAAATTGGTAGCGTTTTTAAGGTCACCGATCAGCGAATTTGATTCCATCCGTATATCCTTTATAGATGCTCCCAAGTTGGCTGACAGTGAAAAGTCATTGAATGTTTTATTAATATTAGCCAGAACATCTGCATAGATTTGCCTGTCACTGCGCGTACCCTGAGAGTATCGTCCTTTAGATCCGGCAAACGTAGCCAATGTACCTGCATAACGTTCTTCAGTATTGCGATAATCTGAATTATCGACATTGACACGTCCCTGCACATTCAACCAATCCGTAATAATATATTGCAAACCGGCAGCCAATTTATAACGTCTTTTTTCAGACTTGCTATCCATCCGGTTCATAATCCAATAAGGATTCTGAATAGATAATCCCTGATCTCCGTATGGCCAATACTGATTGTTCACTCCCATCAACTCATCATAACGCTCATAGATTCTCACTTCACCAAAATCTTCTCCACGAGGGAACAGATAAAGAGCAGGAAGAGGATTGAAATATTGTCCTTGGGAAACCATGTTCTTGCTATTCTGAATAACATAATTTGCGCTGACATCCAAAACAAGTTTATTGTTTATAAAAGAGGTTGTATTACGGAACAGGAAGTTATATCTGTTATACTTATTGTTCGGTAGAATACCGGCTGAATTATTCACTGATGCTGAAATATAGGTCTGACTCTTGTCATTTCCCGTGGCCAGTGAAACAGAATTAGAAACATTACTACCAGTGTTGAAGAACTTCTTGGGATCATATCGGTAATCAGTCTTTTCACCCCAGCTTGTTGTTTCACCTGTCACATTTCCATATGTATTCTGGAATTTAGGCATCATGAGCGGACTACTGAATGTGGTATTATTACTAAAAGTAAGCACGGTCTTATCCGCACGCCCTTTCTTCGTAGTGATCAGCACAACTCCATTGGCTCCTTCATATCCGTAAAGGGCAGCCGCCGACGGACCGGTCAGCAAAGTCATACTTTCGATGTCATCCGGATTAATGTCTGCCGCAGATTCACTACCCGGTTGTACGGATAACGCTCCTTCGCTGACATCATTATTCACACTCGAATTATACATAGGAATACCATCAATCACATAAAGTGCATTGTTACTTTGAGAGATGGACTTGGCACCACGCATAACCACCTTTACGGCTCCACCGGGACCGGATGCACTTGTATTGATTGTTGCTCCGGCTACCTTTCCGACAAGCGCGTTCATAAAGTTGGCGCTTTTCACAGTAGTCAGTTCATCGCTCTTCACTTGTTGTACATTGTAACTCAAAGCCTTTTCAGCACGTTTAATACCCAATGCTGTTACAACAACTTCATCAAGAACTTTCGTATCGGGAATTAATGTTATGTTATAAATATCCCTATCCTGAACTTTGATGCTCTGAGTAGCATAACCTATATAGGAAATCTTCAAAGTAGCATTCTTAAATGCCTGTATCGAAAACTCCCCGTCAATATTAGTTATAGTACCTGCGTCTGTTCCGTCAACGGAAACATTCACCCCAATCAGCGCTTCGCCTTGTTCGTCAACCACTTTACCTCTGATCTGCTTAGCCACCGGAGTGTCTTGTTTGACAGGAGTTATCATGATGTAACCACCCTTCAGTTTATAACCAAATCCTGTTCCTTTCAAGATAGCATCAAGAGCTTGTTCTAAAGTTTGATTATTGATATTCAGCGAGATACGTTTATTGCTTCCCAATTGTGATTCATTGTAAGCAACGGACATTTTAGATTGTTTTTCAATCTCCGTCAGAGCCTCCCGTAATGTAATTTCATTCCCTTTCAGGTTTATCCTCACATTGCCTTGGGCAAATAGAGCTGTCTGCATGAATAACAAACAGCAAAAAAATGTTATACATTTAGCTTTTAATAGATATAAATTCATATCTTCGTAGCGTTTTTAGTGTTAAACTCATAATATTATATTCGTCAAAAATTAAGCTATTGGCTTTAATACTAAAAAGACATTTCATATCCGGAATCAGGCGGCATCCTTTTTCCGGATACTTTTTTTCATGATGGTAGTGTTTATAAGGTTAAACAATATATTATTTCAATTCATTATTTCTTATTTTTTATATAGCATACATTTCCTTCTATTTTATAGTTAAATCCTCCCACTATCTCTCCCATAACATTCATTATTTCTTCGATGCTGGCATTCTGTCGGAAACTGAAGTTATATTTATCATTACTGAAACTACTTATATTACATTGGAAAGTAACATTAAACCGTCGTTCTAAAGTAAACAGAATCTCTTTCATTGTTTTTCCTCTAAATACAAACAATCCTTTCTGCCAGGCAGTCACATCCTCCATATTCGCATTGGCAAGATAGCTTTGGGATGTAGTATTCTGATAAACAATCTGTTCTCCGGGGTTCAATATATAGCTATTCTTCCCCCCATTACAGTCTACTTTTATTTTACCAGTCAGCAATGTTGCTATTATCTCATTAGTCTCCGGGTATGCTGCCACATTAAATTCTGTACCTAAAGCTGTGACAGATACTATACCCGACTTCACGATAAAGGGTTTATCAGGATTCTTCATCACCCGGAAATTTGCTTCCCCTATCAGATATACGGTACGTGTATCTCCTTTGAATATTTCCGGGTAGAGCAGTAAAGTCCCCGAGTTTGTCTGTACTTTACTCCCATCGGGCAGTTCAATTACATTCATATTGCCGGCAGAAGTAAAGTTCTCTACCATGGCTGCTTCCGAATATTTATTCTTTGTCAAGAAGAACGTCCCGGAAATCGAGATTGCGAAAATCACAACCGCGGCAGCCGTATATTGCCATACCCGTATTCGGAACCCTCGCGTTTTCTTTTGTTCGTTTACACCTACTTTATCATATACTTCAGAAAGGGAGTTCCATGTGTCTGTGTTGATTTTTCCCTCTGTTTCCTCCCATAACGTATGCAGTGCAGCATCTTTTTCATCCGCATGCTTCTCATCCACTAACCATTGATGAACTTCTTTGGTCAGTATCTCATTGTGCCGGGAAGCTGTAAATGCACTAATAATTCTTTGAATATAATCCTTCATTTTTTATTGCTTATATAATATAGACAACTAGCTAAAAGAGACTACTCAACCGAAATACAAAAAAAATGCAATTAATATGACTTTTTTTAGTTCTTGCAGTGCCAAATAGATATGGCGCTCCACTGTACGGACTGAAAGTTGCAGATTATCAGCTATTTCCTGATTACTCAGTCCTTCCTTCCGACTCATAATAAAAACTTTTTTTCGCTGTTCCGGCATGCTGTCCAATGCCAATTTTAATAATAGTTCGATTTCTTTTGCGTACAGTTCGTCATGAATATCTGTCTCGAAAGATGGAGAATCTTCCTGTGCCAATTGCTCCTGATAGTTGAACTCGACAGATTTATGTTTTATGAAATTATAGATGTGATTACGCACCATCGTATAAATATAACTATTCCATGTATCTTGTTTTTCCCAAATCTCCGGATTATCCCATAATTTGACAAACACATCCTGCGCGATGTCTTCCGCATCATCTTCCGATTTTAGAATCTTCCACGCAAAAGCCTTGACTTTCGGGAAAGTAACAATAAAAAATCGTTCGAATTTCTTTTTTCTTTCTTGTTCGTCCAGGTAGTTCATCTTAGATTTTAGGTTATTATTATTTATATAGGAGTCAAATGTAGATTGTTTAAACGGAAAAAACAAATAATGGGACAATAAAAAAAACATCTTGTTTTTGCGTATCCGGGATAGTATATACTATCCCGGATACGCAAAAACAGGCTTAAAACAGCCATAAACCTATCAAAACATATGTTCTATCAAATGTACTTGCTCTAAAGTTATTCTCCTTTCGTTTCATTTTTTGGAAGTTTGTGCTTCCATCCTTACAACATAATAGGCGTCTTTATCTACAAGTATTTACAGTCCGAACAAGACAGGGGTTAAACCTGCATAAGCACTTATTGCATGGTTAAAAAAGGGAAACTGCCGGCAACGGCAATTCCCCTTTTTTTAATTAGCAATACATTCTATTTATAACATACTTAATTATCAGGACAACGTACTCCTTCCGTCCACGACACGCTTCCGGTAACAGTTACGTCCCAACCATTGCCCGACCAGTCTTTTATTGCTTTTCCGGTGCCCTCATTACATCTCCAATAAGCGAGAAGACCGTCGGATGTAGGATCTACATAGCAGATATTATTAGCAATATCAGCCTCACTTAGAGCTTTTGTCCATACACGCACCTCACTGACGGCACCCTTCAATTGGCGACCGCCTGCAGAGTATCCAACATAAAATCCCTTGGAAGCAGCCAAATCTATCGGACCACGAGGAGCATCAGTCGTAGCATTCAACTCTCCATTGATATATAATTTGATCTGTGCCCCATCATAGGTTACAGCCACGTGATACCATTTATTCGTTTCGAATTGTAAAGTACCTGTAACAGGGAATTTTCCACCTGCCAACTGAATCTGGTTCTTATCAATATTCACATCACCAAATCTCAAAAGGAAATTCTCTTCAATACCCATAATAGAACTAATAAACGGATTACTCCCCTTAAATTCTTTCACATAGACTCGGGCTTCCATAGTAACCTGAGGTACAGATTGCAGACTCTCGTCATCTGAAAATGGTACAGCAAAATATCCACTTCCACCAAAATCGGTAGCATAAGTAATGATAGTCTGATTAATAACAGCATATACAGTTCTTGAGCTTTCCAATACCGGCAACCCGCCTTCTACGCTTACAATAGAAATCGGTAGACAATAAGTCACACCTTCTTCAAAATCCTCCACAGAAGTAATGGACAGACGCAATGGGTTGGAAACATACTTACCTTCTGCAAGCACTAATGATGTAGCAGATAATTGATAACACCCTTTGGGTAGAGGCTTATAATTTTTGGCGTACTCCTTATTATAAGACTCAACTAGTTCCGGCCTCACTTGCACTTGAGCCGTCACATCATTCTTCACTTTACAAGAAGCTGAAATGCTAATACCAATATCCGACGGACCATCTATCGAATATTTAGTCGTAGGAGTTGTTTCGGTTCCCGTAAAATATATCACATCTCGAAAATCTTCTTCATTCTTGCAACCTGTAAACAAAGCGACAATAGCTGCTATAATCAATAATTTCATTTTCATAATATTATTCCTTTCATTGAAAAATTAATGAGCCGCAGGATTCATAATCTGAATAGCCTGACGGAGAAACTTATATTCCTCGTCCGTATGATTATACTCATACTCCATATGATAAGAGCCACATCCTCCTTTCTTCCCTTGAGTAGGATGGAAACGTGCCATTCCGATCAGTGAAGCCATAACATTCCCCTCCTCATCTTTATAATCCGTTTCACCGCCGGTTCTCCAGCTCTTCTCAAAGTCTTCGGTGAAAATATATTGTTTCGGCTTCCAACCATTCTTGTCCGCATTGTCAAATCTGTCCTGCAAATCCGTATAAGAATGGCAATAGTATGCCTGTACAATGCCGTAGTCAAATAATTCCGCCAAACCTAAATTCAGATGATAAGGTACTCCGTCAATAGCCAGCAGTTTACCCGTCCCGGAAGCCGGGCCTAAGCGTTCACTAAGCTTTCTTACAAAAATTTCCATATTATCCATATGCCCCTCCCATGATACCAACGGACCTTTTCCACCAAATCCCGGTTCATAGTCCAAATCCAATCCATCATATCCATACTTGGAAACAGAATCACAAAGGGCAGAGGCATAAGCCTCTATTCCTTCTTTTGTAACATCAAATGGTTCGGGAATCTCATGAGCAAATACGGTAAACATCACTTTAGTTCCTTTTACTTCCTGTACATATCTTAAATCGGCAATCTGCTCGGGGTTCAAGTTAGACCAAGCTCCCCAAATAGATATTAAGTCGACACTATCCGGTACCGAAGTCAAGTATTTCGATAGAGCGGCTCCTTTAGCAGTCCAACCACCAAACCAGCCAAATGCCAGTTGGTGTTCACTCTTCTTATAAGCTCTCAAATTAGCATAATATTCTTCAGTTTTTATCTCAGGCTTCTGAAGTTGTAGTGGTTCAATATCCGTATCGCAAGCAGTAAAGCATACTACAGCAAATAAAGCCACAGCTATATTTTTCAACAGTTTTTTCATAACTATTCTATATTAAAAAGATCATTTTCTTACTTTCTTATCCCACCATAATTTGGTTCCACCATTATCATTTCCTCCAAGAAGTTGGATGGCTTTACTTACTTCTTCTTCATTCGTATCATATTCTGATTGAGGGAAAGGCAAGCGGCGAACCTGTAATTCAGTATCAATCACGCTACTATTTCTATTTGTAAGTACCGGAAAAACTTTGGGGTATCCTGTACGGCGAAATTCAGTCCATGCTTCCTGTCCGTCAGGATATATAGCCAACCACTTTTGCGTCAGAATCCGCTCCAACTTTACTTCAAAATCATCATTCTCGACCCAAGGAACCGTGATGGTAGGCAATAATGAATTGCTAGCCGAGACAGAGCCCGAACCGGCTTTTGCAACGAAGGCTGCCGGCTTAGCCGTACTATTCGTCAGATAACTACCCAATGAGGCCTTCCACTGTTCGAAAGAAGTACGTATACCATCTTCATACAGTTTTTTTGCGTCGCCGTTCATCGCCCAACCTCTGATAGCGCCTTCAGCACGAAGGAAATACATCTCTGCCGCAACCATCCATTGTACCGGAGTATTTTCCATCACATTGGGAGAAGATAGTTTTTCGTAAGCAGTTTTGTTATAGATGCTATTTCCCAATCTTGCCCCATGATAACCGCCTAATGCCGATTCCTGAAAATACATAGGCAGACGGGTATCATTATATCCGACCAGGAAACTCTCCATGAGTGCTCCCATTCGTATATCGCTATAACTATCCCAACATATTTTCAACGGGTTAAATACAGAAATCCCCAAATTGGACTTTAAAAAAGCATTTTCTGCATTTGTCTGCATAACTCCCGATTTCACAGCTTCTTCAGCATATTGCTGGGCCAGCTTCGGTTCCACATACACCAAACGCATAGCCAAACGCAATTTCAAAGAATTGGCAAACGTAATCCATTTAGCAAAATCACCGCCATAAATCATGTCATATTTTTTCAGTGGTTTTGAAGAAGGATAATTCGCCACGTAATTCTTCAACGTAGTTATCGCCTTGTCCAAATCGTCGAAGAAAGATTTATAAATCACTTCCTGAGAATCATAAGGAGTGGTAATCTCTCCATGTCCGAATTTCAAATATGGCAAAGGACCGTAAATATCTGTAATGCGATGCATAGCTTCAACTTTTATGATTTCTGCAACTGCAAAAACCTCGGGATATTCTTCACGGCTTTTGTCCTTCACTTCTTTCCATGCCGGCATCACCTTCCTGAAAGCTACAGAAAAAGCCACATCATTCCAACGGTCATACGCCAGATTATACTGCGATGCATTATTCCCGTAATTCCAAGTACCAATAGCTGCCATATATCCGGAATGGATATCTCCCGCCAAATTCTGTGCACGCTGAAATTCATTGGCATCTACATCACTGGTAGGCACCACATCAGCCTGCATAGTTGGAAAGAAAGCTCCGATCTTAATCAGTCCGGCCAACATCTCGTCAGTGGCCTCATACTGATTTGTATTATATTCATCAAAATTGCTGGTACATGAGTACATCATAGACAAAAAACACAATGCACCAATCGCATATTTCCAATTTAATCTATTTTTCATGGTTATCAAGCCTTAATTAACATCAATATTGAAATTTCACACTAAATCCTATGCTTCTCAAACTCGGTTGCATAAAGTAGTCAAAGCCTTGATAATAAGTTCCCGTAGAAGCAGTAATTTCCGGGTCGAACGGGGCCTTATTATGGAACATGAACAAATTCTTTCCAATCAACGAAACAGTCAGATTATTTATCGCGTTATTGAACCATTCGGTAGGGAAAGTATAGCCCAGAGAGAGTTCTCTCAACCGGACATTCGTCATACTGTATGTATAATGTGCCAAAGCTCCTGTAGAACCTGAACCGACTACTGAATAGTAATCTTTCGCTGTCATCATATGGCCGTTCACCATCACACCGCCGTTATCCCTTGCAATGGCAGTAGTCGTCGATGTTCCGAAACGATCCATCAATGCCTGAGTGGCCGAAACTCCAACTCCACCGATGCGGGCGTCAATCAAGAAACCTAAGTTGAAACCTGCATAGCTAAAGCTATTATTCCATCCCCAATTGAAACGGGGGGCATTGCTACCTGCTTTAATCCAAGTTAACGGATCCGTACTGATTGCTCCGGTCTGCGGATTTACTTTTACGTTACCCTGATGGTCTATAGCCAATCCTGTCACATAAATATCGTTCATCGTTCCTCCTTCTTTCAGTATCATTTTATAACTACCCTGGGGACTGAACGGCTCTATTTCTTTCACATTCATCAACGCTCCTGTGACCGGATTTCTCATATCTTTCGGCAATAGTTCTTTGATCTCATTACGGTTCATCGTAAATGTGAGATTAGAGCGCCAATTCACTGGCCCTAATTTGGTTTTCACACCTAAACTGGCTTCAATACCCCAGTTATTTACTTTACCGGCATTCACATAGTATTGGTTGTATCCGCTGCTCGGCGGCATTGTGAATGTAAAGAACTGATTATAAGTATTGGTGTTATAATAGGTCACATCCAGATTCAGAAGGTCATGGAACATCCGTATATTGGCTCCAAGTTCAAAAGCTTTCGTACGTTCCGGCTTCAGGAAAGTAGCCGGGATATTAGGCAATGTCTGCAATTTACCTCCATCCAACTCATAAGTTGCGGAAGTTACATATCGTACAGGTGCATTGCCGACTTCACTGTATGAAGCTCTCAATTTCAAGAATGAAATTCCTGCTTTTGACAAATCCGCCATTTCTGTAATCACCGTTGACAAACCCGCAGAATAATAAAAGAAACCTTTATTCTTATTCTTTGTAAAAGCGAGAGAAGAGTACCAGTCATTACGCCCGGTCAAGTCCAGAAATGCCCAACTCTTATATGCTAATTGGAATGTCGCAAATACCGCCTGTGAATTATCATGATAACCACTCTGAATCGGTTTGGTTTGAGCACCGTTACGATCTATATTAGAATAAGAGAATAAATTGGGAACAGTCAAAAGATGCCCTTCGTATCCAATCACTTCATTGGTCTGATCTGTGAAACTTCCGCCGACATTAGCGTTTATTCCCCAGTCCTTCCAACGTTTATTGATTTGAGCCATCACATCACCATACGTATTTTTATATTCAGTCTTCATATTCATGTAGTTACCAAACTCAGAAGCAAACAATGTGCTTGAAGAAGCTGATATTTTACGAGTATAAGTATCATTGCTATTATCCACGCGCAGACGTCCTACAATGTTCAACCACTCCGTCACTTTATAATTAGCAGAAGCCGTAAATGTGTAGCGTGATTTCTTATTAGCAAAGTTTTCCCGATTAGTTATCCAATACGGATTTTGCATGCCCAGCCCTTGCTCTTTGTAAGGCCAGAACTGAGTGTCGTAATACAGCTCAGGATTATAACGCTCAAAGACCTTATACTTATTCATATCGTCTCCACGCGGAAATAAATACAATGGAACCAGCGGATTATGATATTGCCCCTGTGACAGCATATTATTATTGTTAGTCATAATATATGATGCGCTCATATCCAGAGTTAGTTTATCTTTAATCAGCTCAGTTGTATTACGCAACGTAAAGTTGTAACGATTATAGGTATTATGCGGAATGATACCCCGTGCATTGGTAGAAGCAGCCGAAAAGTAAGTTTGATTGCGACTATTTCCTGCCGACAAGCTCAAAGAGTTAGTCTCACTGAAACCGGTTTGAAAAAAATCTTTTGGTTCCCATGATGAGGGAGTATTCATTTTCGCCCCCCAACTAGAGAATGTTTCTTCAGGAGAACCATATGTGTTTTGAAATTCAGGCATCACAAATGGAGACATAAACTGTGTGTCATTGGAATAACTCACCCGTAGTTTACCTTCTTCTCCTTTCTTTGTAGTGACCAGTATCACACCGTTTGCCCCTTGTGTTCCATACAGTGCCGCAGCCGCCGCACCGGTCAGTACAGACATGGATTCAATATCATCCGGATTGATGCCGGAGATTCCATCACTATCGCCGCCATCGGGTGATTCATAGAAATTAGCTTCCTGATTGCTACGCATATCAGCCAAAGGAATACCATCCACTACATACAAAGCGTTGTTTCCTCCAAAAAGAGACTTGGTACCACGCATAACAACACGTGCCGACCCGCCTATACCCGAAGCGTTCTGATTAATCGTGACACCTGCCACTTTCCCGGCCAGACTATTAATAAAGTTAGCATCTTTTACACTCGTCAAATCTGCAGCTTTCATTTCCTGCACATTATAAGTCAAAGATTTCGTCTCACGTTTAATACCCAGCGCAGTCACTACGACTTCACTAAGCACTTGATTGTCTTCTACCATCACGATAGCTAAATTCGGATTATCCGTGACCTTCAACTCCTGCTGTGTATACCCGATATAGGAAACCTCCAGCACTGCATTTCTCTCTGCCTGAAGTGTAAACTGCCCATCCATATCTGTAATAGCGCCGACTGTCGAACCTTTCACCTTGATATTTACACCAATCAAAGGTTCTCCTTTCGTATCCTTCACTACACCTTTTATCTGAATCAACGGGTTCTGCTGAACAACCTGTATTTTATTTGTAGAAAGGATAATCTGTTTATCCACCACGGTGTAAGCAATATTCGTCCCTTGGAAAATTTCACTAAGAATATCCAATATTTTTCCTGACTTATTACTTACAGAAACGACACGATCCGTTTGAATCGTCTTATCATTATAAAGGAATACGTACTCCGACATTTCCTCTATTTTATTCAACACTTGCTCTATTGTAGCATTGGACATAGAAATAGCTATTCGTGTTCGCTGGGCATAGCTATTCTCAGCTGAAAGCTGTAAAATCACAGCAAAAAGTAGTACCAGACTGATCCTCATAACTAAAGGTAGTTTTAGATTTAAAGCATATTTAGGATATAATGCAATAAATGAATGATTTTTTTTCATACATTTGCGGTTAACTAAAGTTTATTACTATAATGAACTATGGTTTGATTCCGGTTAGCGTTTGCAAGACTCTTTTACCGTGAATCTGAAAAATCGGGGGAAGACAGCTGTTGGTAGCAGCTTTCTTCCTTTTTTTTGTAATTACTGTGTTATATCATAGGCTATCATTTTTTTAAAAGGTTACTAATATAAATCTACTATTATTTTTTTCTTTGTAAACGTATCATCTTCTTGCTGCACTGCTTCTTCTGTTCTCCATTTCAAAGCAGCGGATTTAGCAAGGTAATCCAATATTTGAGGCAAGGTTTCATTTCTGAAAGTTGCACGATATTTATATTCTTTTCCCGATATATTATTGAACTGAATATCTACATTAAAATGTCGTTCCAAACGTTCAAAGATTTCGCCTAATTCTGTATTACGGAATATCAACTTTCCATCTTTCCATGCCACCTTTTCATATACGTCGACCTTGTTTTTCGATAGTTCTCGTTCCAGTTTATTATAGCGCAATTGTTCTCCCGGCACTAACTGAGCTATTGTTTTTCCATCAGGAGAAATGACATTCACTTTACCTTTCTCCAATACAGTTTCAACATAACTATCATCTTCATAAGCATTTACATTAAATTTTGTTCCATAAACATAAACACTTAAACCACCCGGAGTATTTACATAAAAAGGACGTTCATGGTCTGCTTCAACTTCAAAATATGCTTCTCCTTTCAACTCCACATTTCGATTATCTTTTTTGAAAACTGTAGGATAGCGCAACGTACTTCCAGAATTCAGCCAAACAACCGAATGGTCAGGGAGCTCATAACGAATAATCGAACCTCTGGCAGCCATTACTTCGGCATACTTTTCTCCTGTTTCCTCTCCACCCCAATACAAATATCCCAGTATTAAAGATGATAACAACAATGGTATAGTTAAAAAAGCAGCATAACGCATTAACTGATTATACATTTTCTTTCTCCTATCCTCTATTATTTTAGCTTGTGCCTGACGATAGGCACCCAATACATCAATGGACTCCATTTCTTTAATATCATCTCCCAACATTTGCGCTCTACGGAGCAATGATTCCGGATTCATATTTTCCATATTTTCTTTCAACATCTTTATCTTTTTAATTGCAATTACATTTATAATACAAATGACTCTTTCAAAAAAGGACAGGTAAAACAAACTTTTTTTATTTTTTTTCGCCCTACATCTAATTGGAATGACAATACAATCCTAAAAGACAAAAAAAAATAGCATATTTTGGATTAGCTTGTTATCTTGTTATATATTTGCAGCGAAAATGAAAAACAACAGAATCTCTAAATAATGAAAATATCTTTTTCAAAACAGGCCAAAGAACTGACTTTCAAGCAACTTTATGAGGAATACTACGCCCCATTCTGCCTGTATGCTAAAAGGTTTGTTGACGATAAAGACATACGTCAGGATATTGTTTCGGACGTGTTCACTTCATTATGGGACAAGTTGGATACCGATTCTTTTGACTTACAGTCGGACACAGCATTAGGATATATCAAAATGTGTGTGAAAAATAGCTGTCTGAACTTTCTGAAACATCAGGAATATGAATGGAGTTATGCTGAAAATATACAAAAGAAGGCTCCTATTTATGAATCAGAGCCGGATAGCGTATATACACTCGATGAATTGTACAGGATGCTATACGAAACATTGACCAAACTTCCCGAGAATTATCGCAATGTGTTTATGAAAAGCTTCTTTGAAGGAAAAACTCATGTGGAGATTGCGGAAGAAATGAATCTTAGCGTAAAATCTATCAATCGGTACAAACAAAAGACTATGGAACTTTTGCGAGAAGAACTTAAAGATTATTTGCCACTACTTCTCTTACTATTTTCTTATCCGGAATAGTTTTCATGCACAATTTACTCTCATACCCTCACTCCCTCTCTCTTTCCCCCTGTTTATCGGTGTTTCAGCTATGAGAGCAAGCATGGTAGTCCCCCTGAGAGTAAAAGTTACCCTCACTCTCATCTATACAAAAAGCAGGATGCTAATATCTGACATACAGGGTATTAACAGTTATTGCGTCAAGTATTAACACTCTAAACGTCAGCTATTAATAGTTGGAAAATCAGGTATTAATAGCTGGGAAATGATATAATAATGACTGAAAGATGAAGTAGTGTGCCCCGAAATAATAAGTTGAATGAAAGAATAGATGCGGGCTAAATAATCGTAAGCAATCGTCACGTGTAGGCAAAATAATCGCAACGTGTAGAGATACGACGAGTTTCAAGGCTCGAAACTAGAGTTTCACACATAGGAAACTAAAGTTTCACCTGTTTGAAACTTTAGTTCCAATTGCTTGAAACCATTAGTTTTTTACCGATGAAACTCTAGTTTCTCTTTGTTGAAACTAAAGTTTCAAACAAAGGAACTAACTTGGAACTTGCTTCTAAAAGAGGAAGCAAGAAAAGGTGTGACAGCAAAAGTACTGTCACCGTGCTATCACATGCTGCTGTCACAGCACTACTCATTCACAATCAGATATTTAAATATAAACATGTGACAGATGACAGCAAATTTTTACTTTTTAATTCTCTAGTAGGATTGAGAGATTATAGTTCGGCATTTCCATATAGTTCAACCTATCTTTGCACCCAATGGCTACTCCTCAAACATATATAGAAATTCCCTCTCTTTTTTTGGCAATACCCAACAAATCTCTTATCTTTGTCCCTTGAAAGCCGAAGAGAAATGCGGCGTATTGAAACGTTTTTTGCGCTAAGAAAACTACCAATTTTATTATAAACAAAAAACATGGTCTCAATAAATCTGTTTCATACGTGCGACCTAAGGTCGGGCGTGTGAACATATTTATTAGATCGTGTGGGTATTGGTAGTACCTCTTAGCGGATAAATATGGACTCAGCGCCCGACTTCTTATATAAATAAGGTATATATCAGGATCAGGATGCGAGTGTTCAATCATGTTGAATCACCCTAAAAGGTATATATTTTATGGCACACTGGAAAACAATCAAGCAAGTATCAGAGAAATACGGCATTGCCGAAACGACTCTCCGCGGATGGACTAAGTTAGGTTACATCACACATTCCATTATCAATAATGTCGTAATGCTGGATGATGAGAGTATGACCCGCCATCTGGATACTCACCAAGTCAAAGGGTTGAGTGACGATGATTTAAACAAATTAATCAAAGAAAAAGAATGGGAACGCGAAGTGATTCTTTCTCGGTTTGATGATGAACTTTTCCTGTTGAAAACCCAAAAACTCTATGAACCGCTTTTCCATATCCTTATCAAAGAACTCGGTCAATTGATTACCGACAACGATCAACGGGATTTATTCCTTACTATCTCTTCCGGCGAACCTATTTCACGGGTAGCTGTACGCCACCAGATGACATATGACGAAGTTGTGGCAAAATATAGCTCTATCCTCGATAAGCTAGGCAGGAATCAAGAAAGAATCGCTACGCTCCGAACTCAGGCAATGGCCCCCTTTAGCAAATATGAAACCGACAATCCGTTGGAGATTCACTTATCCCGATTTATCAACGACCGTGCATGCCATATTTTACGTAAACTGGAAATATATACCGTGTACCAGCTTCTGCAACATACTTCGAAATATGGATGGCCCAGCTTGAAACGTCTCGATGGTATGGGAGCAATCACTTACAACGAGATAATAAACTCATTGTATAATGCCAATTTTATTGTTATCAATAAAGACAAAACAATCACATTATCGCCTGAAATAGCGACATTAGTGCTGTAAGGCTCATAATAAATAATACAACAGAACGATATCTCTAGAAAAAAAACTATCTTTGCTAGATAATTGTTCTAAAGAACAAAAAATAATAGAAGAAAATGGAAGCAGTGAAAGGAATTCCTTATGGCATGTCCAATTTTACGGATGTAATAGAGCAGAATCGTTATTATGTAGATAAAACGATGTACATTCCTATGTTGGAAGATCAAGCAAACTATTTGATTTTTATCCGTCCGCGCCGTTTCGGAAAGAGTTTGCTCCTAAGTATGCTGCGTGCCTACTACGACCTTTCATCAAAGGATAAATTTCAGCAACTATTCGGCAATCTTTGGATTGGGCAACAGCCCACTCCTTTGCAGGGAACTTATCAAATGCTCTATCTTGACTTCTCCAAAATAGGGGGAAATATAGACGAACTACCGCAAAGGTTCGATTCTTATAGTGCAGTGCAACTTGACGATTTTCTAAATCGATATCGGGAGTATTACACAGACGAATTTATATCCCGTTTTAGTTCTGCCGAAAAGGGCATTGACAAATTACATATATTGGATGCAGAGGCACGCCGTTTGGGCTATCCTCTATACCTTATTATTGATGAATACGACAACTTTACCAATGTTGTACTCAATGAACTGGGAAATAAAATTTATCATAACATCACTCATGCCAGCGGATTCTACCGGGATGCTTTCAAGAATTATAAAGGCATGTTCGACCGTATCTTTATGATAGGCGTAAGTCCCGTCACTTTGGACGACTTGACAAGCGGATTCAATATCGGATGGAATATCAGTACCAATCCGTTATTCAATCAGATGCTAGGTTTTTCGGAAGAAGATATACGTACTATGTTCCGCTATTATCAGGAAGCCGGACAGTTGGATGCCAATATCGAAGAAATGATTCTGGAGATGAAACCGTGGTATGATAATTACTGTTTTGCACGTCAAAGTTTGGATTCGGATACAAAAATGTTTAACTGTGACATGGTGCTTTATTATTTACGCAACCGAATGCAACTAGGAATATCTCCTGAGCAAATGGTAGACCCCAACACCCGTACAGATTACAGTAAGATGAAAAAACTTATCCAACTCGACCGTCTCGACGGAGATCGTAAAGGGGTGATCAGGCGCATTGTCGAAGAGGGGCAAATACTGACAGAGTTATTCAACTCCTTCTCTGCTGACCAAATCACGAAACCGGAAATATTCCCCAGTCTGCTTTTCTATTACGGAATGCTGACTATCATCGGAAAACGTGGTGACCGTACCCTGTTAGGAATTCCGAATAACAATGTCCGTAAACAGTATTATGAATATCTGTTGGAAGAATATCAATCTAAAAACGAGATAAATTTCAACCACTTGAAAGACCTTTATGACGATATGGCTTTCGACGGTCGTTGGCAACCGGCATTGGATTTCATCGCCAAAGCATATAAAGAGAATTCTTCCGTACGCAGCAATATCGAAGGCGAACGTAATATACAGGGTTTTCTCACTGCCTATCTTAGCATAAATTCCTATTACCTGACTGCACCGGAAATAGAGTTAAGCCACGGTTTCTGCGACATGTTCCTCATGCCCGATTTACAACGCTATCCCGAAGTGAATCATAGCTACATTCTTGAATTAAAATACCTGTCTAAAGATAAGTTTGAAATACAAGCTGCAGAACAATGGGAAGCGGCTATCAATCAGATTCATAATTATACGGCAGATTCGAAAGTGCGCCAATTATGCCAACACACGCAGCTCCATTGCATCGTTATGCAATTCTGCGGATGGGAATTGGCACGAATAGAAGAAGTATAACAACTACAATAGTTTCTCCGCTAACGTGCGGCATTCGACACGGTTGATTTTACCATTCCCCGTTTGAGGAATAAAGTCCACCATTCGAATATACTTAGGACAATCATAAGGTGGCAGTATCTCCTGCACCTTATTTTTTAGTTCTTCCATATCCAACTGACCTTCGATTAATAAAGTAACCGCTTGCCCCAAACGAGGATCCGGAACAGAAGTGATGACAAACGGCATAGGGATATACGGACGAAGGACTTTTTCTATTTCCTCTGCTTGTATTTTGATTCCACCACTATTGATAACGTTATCTTTTCGCCCTAAAATAGTAAAGCTGTCATCGGGATAGATGCGGGCAATATCATTAGTTTGCAAAATGTCATCACAGACCAAAGGGGCTTTAATGATTAATGTATTTTCGGGAGACAAGGACAGTTCGACCGAAGGAAAAGGATAATAATGTCCGGACGCCGAATTTCCGTTCAGACGACGCAGGGCGATATGGGATAATGTTTCTGTCATGCCATAAGTGGAATAGACAGCTATCGGGAGAGATTTTATTTCTGCTTCCAAAGCCTCATCTACTGCTCCGCCACCTATAATCAGAATCTCCGTTTGCTTCAACTGTTCTTTTTCTTCGGGAGTATGAAGAGTATTATAAACCTGCAAGGGAACCATTGCCGCAAATTTCAGCGGTTCGCTTATATCAGAAAGAGGATGACCGGAAGCAGGACGCACTATCAGATTCAACCCTGCGACCAGAGAACGCACCACTACCATCATGGCTCCGATATAGCGGAGATTCATACATAACAAAGCAGTGTCTCCCGCTTGCAGATTCAGAAATTCGCAAGTCAGGCGTGCGCTTTGCATCATTTGGTCTTTGCGTGCAACCAGTTCTTTCGGCGTACCTGTGGAACCCGAAGTATGGACAGTTATGACAGAAGAATCATTGAACCACTCGTTCAGGAAAAGATATAAATCCCATATCGCAGAAGGATAGTTTTCTGCTCCTTCTGCTACAAAACGGGCTATATCATCAGAAGTATATTCTTTTCCTTCCAATAGCAAACGTTGCTGTTTTCGGTCGAATATCATCGGATATTATTAAATTGCGTCATTACAAAACCACAAGCAGTCTTTTCTTATTTCAAGGGGCATTTCTACGTTGTCCGTAAAAAGTTGCCCTGTTCCCAAGCCTTGTGGCAGCGGATTGTCGAAAGTGGCACACCATTGGGCGATGGCATTCAGACCGATATTTGATTCCAGGGCAGAAGTAATCCACCAGCCGATATGCCGTTTTTCCGCTTCGGTAATCCATTCGTTACCCCCGCATATTCCACCGTGAAGAGAAGGTTTGAGAATTATATATTGCGGACGGATGGCTGAAAGTAACTTTTGTTTTTCTTCCAAAATGTTACATCCTATCAGTTCTTCATCCAAAGCTATCGGCAACGGAGATTCGGAAGTGAGACGTGCCATTTCTTCCCATTGTCCGGCACGGATAGGTTGTTCGATAGAATGTAAGTCGAGTTCGGACAGGCGTTTCAGTTTATCCATTGCATCAGCCGGAGAGAAAGCGCCGTTGGCGTCTACACGCAGTTCTATTTCTTTAGAAGAAAAGTGGGCGCGGATATGGCGGAGCAATGCCAGTTCCTCTTCAAAGTTGATGGCACCAATCTTTAGTTTGATACAACGGAATCCGGCTTCCATTTTCTTTTCTATCTGGGAAAGCATCTTATCAAAATCTCCCATCCAGATAAGCCCGTTTATCGGAATCCCAGCTTCTCCGCGTGAAAAAGCCGTATCACATAACGCCCAACTCCCCGCAAAGAAATGGCGGATAGCCGTCTCCAAGCCAAACAGGATAGAGGGATAGTCAGATAAAGAATCGACATCCAGTATTCCCTGCCGTTCTTCTACCCGGCGACAGGCTTTAATCAATATATTCTCGTAATCGGGAAGGTCGTCACAGCTCAATGCAGGCAAAGGAGCGCACTCTCCTATCCCTACCCTGCCCGGAAAGTCGGGAGAAATCAGATGAAGATACCAGACCTTTCGTGTCGTATATGTGCCTCGGGAAGTCCCTGCCGGTTGCTTGAAATGAAGCAACCGGGGGATAATTTCTATCTTGCAGTCCATTTATTAAAAGGGAACTTGTTATTAAAGGAATTTGTTATCAAGAGAACTTGGGATTAAGGGAACTTGGGATACTGTTTGAAGTTCGGTTTGCGTTTTTCCAAAAACGCATTCTTTCCTTCCTGAGCTTCATCCGTCAGATAATAAAGCAGCGTTGCGTCACCTGCCAGTTCCTGAATACCTGCCTGACCGTCCAGTTCGGCATTCAATCCGGCTTTAATCATCCGCAAAGCCAACGGGCTGAGCTGCATCATTTCTTCCGCCCATTGCACATATTCGTCTTCCAGTTGCTCCAAGGGGACTACTTTATTCACCAGTCCCATATCCAGCGCTTCCTGCGCATTGTATTTCCGGCAGAGGAACCAGATTTCACGCGCTTTCTTCTGACCTACCACACGTGCCAGGTAAGATGCGCCGAATCCGGCGTCAAAGCTACCCACACGAGGGCCTGTCTGACCGAAGATGGCATTTTCCGAAGCGATAGACAAGTCACACACTACATGAAGCACGTGCCCGCCACCGATGGCAAATCCGTTCACGGCAGCAATCACCGGTTTCGGGATACTGCGGATTTGTTTTTGCACGTCCAGCACACTCAGACGGGGAACGCCGTCTTTGCCGATATAGCCGCCACGTCCTTTCACATTCTGGTCACCGCCCGAACAGAAGGCTTTATCTCCGGCTCCGGTGATGACAATCACATCAATATCCGCTTCTTCGCGGCAAATGCGCAATGCGTCACTCATTTCGGCAGTAGTAGTCGGGGTGAATGCATTCCGATAACGTTCACGGTTGATGGTGATACGGGCAATTCCATTATAGTAATCAAAGAGAATATCGTCGTATTCTCTGATGGTTGTCCACTCTCTTTGTGTTGACATAATCTATTTTTGTTTTAATTGGTGATAATAATTTTTCAGCATTCGTGCGTCTTTGTTCTTGCTGGTGAACACTTCCAATAATACAGGGCGTTCCTTCGCTTCCGGTTGAGTAAAAATCTGCATGGTTTCAGCCAGTTCTTCCTCATTCTCCGCTTGCAGATAAAGGAATCCGCGTTCTTCCGCCCAACCTTTGGCAGTTGTTTGATGAACGGCTACAATAAACTTCTGCGAAGTACCCGACATCTTGAGTCCCGGCAAGGTATGGAAAATCTCCCCGCCACCATTATTCAACAAAAGAATACGCAGGTTGGGACGGACATTCACATTCCACAACGCATTCATGTCGTAGAAGAAACTCAAATCCCCGATGGCTATAAAATTCAGCTTATCGGAAGCTGCCGCATAGCCGACAGCCGTAGAAAGCGAACCTTCAATGCCACTCGTTCCCCGGTTGCAGCAAACTTCAATCGTAGAAGGAATGGCATATAACTGGGCATAACGGACGACCGAACTATTCGCCAGATGCAAGGCGCATGATTCCGGCAAGGACTTTATCAATGCACCGACAGCCGCCATCTCCGAATAGGCAAATTCCGGTTCGGGGATGATTTTGCAATAATTCTCCCACACACGGGGGTATTCAGGAGTACGATTGTCGAGCAGGCTCGCTATCTTTTCCAAGAATTCGAACGGGTCCATTTCAATCACGGTAGTCAATGAACCGTAGAGGTCGACCACTTCACCGTCCGGCGATACGTGCCAATGTTCTTTGGGCGGATGCTGGCGAAGGAACTTCTTCAATCGTTTGGAGACGACGTGCCCGCCATAAGTAATCAGCAGTTCGGGAGACATCTGGTCTATTTTCTCTTCGGGCATGGCATAAAGCGCCGCGTCGAAGTTCTTCACCGGGATACCGGGAACAGTCTGATTGCCGATATGCTCCGTCAGCCAGGCAAAGTGCTTATATAATAATTTGGTATATCTCTTTTCAAACAGATAGATAAGGTTCATCTGACCGACAATAATCATCCGTTTCTGATATTTGTTCATGCGGTCGATGAGGTCGTTGTAATCACGGTCGTAGACGTTCAAGCCTTGATAACGCGTGATGACACGCACTTCGGGCAGGGCATCCGCCGTAAACTGGAACAACGGTTCGGAAATAGGGACATTGATATGAACCGGTCCCTTTCCGTGATGGTTCATCTCCAATAGGGCTTCATTTATCAGGCGGTTGCAGTACCATTCATCTTCATCCGTGTGAATCTCCGGAAGATTGACCGACTTCTTGACCAGCGACTGGAATACACCCGGTTGCGGAAGTGTCTGCCCGTCCATTTGCCCTATCCAGGCTGCGGGACGGTCGGCAGAAATGACAACCAGAGGAACATTCTGATAGAAGGCTTCTGCCACAGCCGGATGGAGATTCAATAATGCCGTTCCGGAAGTGCAGCAGATTGCGGCAGGCTTGCCACCATTCAACGTAAGCCCGATGGCGAAATACCCCGCACTCCTTTCATCTGTCACCGCATAACAGGTAAAATCAGGATGGTTGGACAAGGTATGCACGATAGGTACGTTACGGCTGCCCGGACACAATACAATTTTAGTAATCCCGTGCGCCTGAAGCAACGCAACCAGTTGGAGTATGTTCTTCTTATCTGTGTACATGATGGTTAGTGATTAGTGAATTAGTGATTAATAAGCTATCAGCCGTTTCATGGTCTGCAACTTCTTTTCCGTTTCCAGCCATTCGTCATCCAGTTCCGAAGAAGCCAGTAATCCGCCGCCGGCATAAAGGGTCAGTTGCTCGTCTTCGATATGCATACAGCGCAGGTTCACATACAAATCCGTCCTTCCGTCGGGGTCGAGCCATCCGATAAAACCGGAATAGTAACGGCGGTCGTAACCTTCGTTTTCCAATATGAACTGATAGGCTTCTTCCTTGGGAAGCCCGCATACGGCAGGTGTCGGGTGCAGAACTTTCAGAAGATTTCCCAAATCCTTATTATCTTTCAAAGAGAAATGAAAATCCGTTTTCAGATGCGACAATGCTCCGGCATAGGCAGGATAAGGCCCGTTCTCCGTAGAACGGATGCCTAATGAAAGAAGTTGCCGACGGATATAGGATGCTACATAATCCTGCTCTTTCCGGTTCTTCTCATCCCACGCTTGCGGCAATTTGCCGTCCTGCAAAGGCTGCGTTCCGGCCAGTGCGACGGTGTTCCATCCGTCTTTTTCGCCCGACAGGATGATTTCGGGCGTGCTACCTAGCCAGATACCCGTCTGAGGGGTATAGCATAGGTATATATAAGAATGGATATACCGTTTGCAAGCCGCACGGAACACTGATGAGGGAGAGAAATCCGGCATCTGACCGATAACGAGTTCGCGGGATAGCACTAATTTGTCAAAAGTCTCGTCGCGTAAGGCATTTATGAACGTATGGAAGCACGCGGCATACTTATCCGTACAAGTATTCAGAAAAGTTTCCTGCCCTTGCGTCTGCCCGGCTTTCTCCTGTTCTCCGTCCGTATCCACGTCCATCGGCAAGGGCTGTCCCGATTGGTCCGGTTGTATCAGCACAATCGGACATGTCTCGCTCACCCGGAACGGGGCGATGACAAATCCCCGCTGCCCGTTCAGGTCTTTGAGGTCGTAGATTAAGCGGACAGTTCCCCCGGCCTGTGTCAGCAGACGAGGGGTTTTCTCCCCGGGAATACGGTAAACGGCAAACGGCTGTTTTTGCCGGATGAATGTATCAATAGCTGTCAGATTACTTATTTCTTCGTCAATCATCTTTTTTTCATAACACTGTTGACTACCCGTATGGAAGACACCAGTTTGTTAGTTGAGGTAAAGACGTCTACATTCCATACATGGGATGAACGTCCTTTGTGTACAATGGTCGCTACTGCCCGCACGGTATCTCCTTCGTGGGCAGAAGAGATGTGGTTTCCACTGACTTGCATTCCTACTACAATTTCGTCAGGCTGGCAAAGAATCATTGAACCCAGTCCGGCAACCGTCTCCCCCAACGCAAGAGTAGCACCGCCATGCAATATTCCGAAAGGTTGACGTGTACGATGGTCTACGGGCATTGTGGCTTCTACACGGTCTTCATCAGCATAGGTATATTGGATTCCCAAGTTTCCCATTAATGCGTGGCGTGCCTGTGCATTCAACTGGTCAAGGGGGATTTCCGCTGCACGGACTTCGGCGATAATCGCTTTTTCGACAGCAAGAGCTACTCCGTCTTCTTCATTTGAAGTTGTTACATAGTCGGCACAAGCCTTCACCGAATCCTGAGAATGTCCCATAGCTACACCCAGTCCGGCCAATTGAAGCATGGTTACGTCACACACGCCGTCGCCGATGGCAATCACTTCTTCGCGTGTCACGCCCAGCACTTCGAGCAGGGCGCCTAACGTATTCGCTTTGTCAATGGCACAGGGAACTACCTCGAGGAAGTACGGCTCGGAACGGAAGACATCCAATGCTCCGTTCAGGCGTCTCTTCCAATGTTCTTCCAAGCCGACAAGCGCTTCTTCGTCATCGCTGACGAGCATACATTTGCAGGGAGCGAAATCAATGGCTGCGGAAAATTCGTCTTCCCGAATCACTTGCAGGTTGTTCAGTCGGGCTTCACTTTGGATATGTTCGTTTTCGGGAGAATCCGTAATAATCGTATCATCGTGATACGTGAATAACGCGAAGCCATTCTTGCGGGCTTTCTTTTCCAGGTAAGGAAGCATTTCGGGGTTGATACGGCGTTCGAACAGGATTTCTCCGTTCTGTGCATTGATTATCTGGCAACCGTTATAAGAAAGGAGAAAGCCGCCATAGTTTCCAAGTTCAAGAGACTTCGCCAGCGGCAGCAAACCATAAGTCGGTCTGCCCGAAGCCAGCACGATACGTACTCCCATCTGCTGAATTTTCAACAAAGCGGCCAGTGTACGTTTACTAATTTCTTTCGCATCATTAAGCAGTGTTCCGTCTACATCCAGGACCAATAATTTATACTTCATGGCTACACGATTTTGATTTAGATTACAAAGGTAGGAAATTGAGTGAACGACAGAAAGCGTAAACAGATAAAAATTACTTTAATTTCACTCTTTCAGACGCATTTCCAAATAATCGCGAAGGATTCGGGCATGATTGTACACCGGTTCTTTTGAAGCATAAAGGAGTGTCACCACCGGATGCGGCTTGATAAGGGACAGAAAATCGGTCACTGCCTGAGACGCATCCAGCTCTTTCAGATACAGGACGGAGAAATCATTCCAGTGTCCCGGTATATCTTCGTGAAACCACCTGCGCAGGGCGGCGGACGGTGTTATGTCTTTTGCCCAATAATCACATTTCAGCCATTCTTTTTTAATGCCGCGCGGCCATAGCTTGTCTACCAATACTCTGTATCCGTCTGTTTCTGAAAAATCCTCGTACACTCGCTTTATCCTAACTTGTAACATTACTATATTTATTTAATTAACTTTATAGTAATAAACCGAAAAAGCCGGAAATTGTTCCGGTAAACGAAACATTACTCCAGTTTTTGCCTGTATTCGGCAGGCGAAATCCCATAGCGTTTTATAAAGGAACGATAGAAAGTTGTATATGACGAATAGCCCACTTCTTCGGCAATAACAAACATGCATTGTTCTTCTTCCGATTGCAGCCTGTCTACAAACTCGGATATGCGCAAGGTATCAATATACTCAGAGAGAGTCTGCCCGATGGACTGACGGACGCAACCACTTATATAGGTGCGGTTGGTTCTTAGATGTTGCGCCAGGATACTCCGGTTTAATGAAGGATTTCGATACAGTTTTTCTTCACGTATTAGCAAATCAAGTTGCTTAAACAAGTTCAGTTTATGAACTTCCATTGTCAGACAATTTACATTTTCCATTTCCCTAATTTTGTATGAAGCAAAAATAATAGAAACGAAAATACATCCGGTTTGCAATGGCGCAATTACACTTTACAAATCCACAATTTAACGTCCCAAAATAGCAATTAATGTGGGACAGCCGCTTTTTTCTGTATTTTTTGGTAATTTATCGGTCTTATTTCATATTGTTACAGCATATGGCATTTCACCATACTTGTCAAAGTGCCTCTTGCGCTTTCTTAAATTCATAGGGTGTCATGCCAGTTTTTTTCTTAAAAAGATTATATAATATCGGGGTACTGTTGAACCCGGATTCAACAGCTATGGCACGTATCGTATAATGAGGATGAGTCTTTAACAGTTTGATTGCATAATTCACACGAAGTTCGTTTATATAGCCATTGAAATTAGTTCCTGTGCACGCTCTTATCATTCGGGCGAAACGTGCATTATTCAAGTGTACTATGTGAGCCAAATCTTCCCTTGACAGTTCCGGCGAAAGATATAATTGGTCTTGGACGACTACCCGGTTCAACTCTTGGAATATTTTCCTGTTCTCTTCTTCTTCCCCGCTGACTTCACCTGTTTCGTCGTCCGAAAGCTCTTCCAATTCTTCGGATGAGATTAATTCCGGTTCTATCTCCGATATGACAGCTTGCTGTCCGTATGCTTCCGACAACTGGTTGCCGTCTTTCCTATTGGCGAATTTCTCGTTTATAAGCCGGGCAAGCGTCCTGTTCTTATACTCGACTATATGATTGAAACGCCACAAACGCCATACAATAAACAAAGTCAATACAACAATACATGCAAGGAACCAGAGAGTTATATTTCTTATTCTCAGTTGAAAGGCCTGTTCGGCGATATATTCTTCTTTTTCAGAGGCGCCATACATTGCATTCAATTCCAATGCGGCATTGTTCCTATCGCGGGTATTGATGCTGTCCGTTATGGCTAAAATTGTTTCACGTATCTCCGCAACTTCTTTGTATTTATGCATACCCAAGTATGCCTTCACTTCATGCCGGAGGACAGTCAGATATTGTTCGTTCAAAGTGTCCTGCTGGGTTTTCATCAGTTCCTTAAACCCTCTGCAGTTATCAATGACTTTTTCATATTGCCCGGAAAGCATCAAATAAGGGACTGAATACATTTTTCCATCCGGAGTATGTGATTCTTTCTTTGACAAGTATTTCTGATAATATTGCTCCGCCTTCTCATTTTTCTTCGCAGTGCAATAGATGTAGGCCAATTTGGCATATAAATAACTATATTGGCCGTCTACATAACCGTCGGGAATTTTAGGTAATGCTTGAAGTCGTCCAATCAGCTTCTCACGCTCAAAAGCAATTTCCAAAGCCTCATCAATTCGGGAATCAGTCATCAGAAAGCTCATTTCCGCTCCATAATAATATGAAAGCAACATCATTTCCCGCATCTCCTTTGAGCCACGCAGCAGTTCAATAGTCCGGTTGAAATAATCATATGCCTTATCTTTAAAAGATAATCTCCAGTTATTCTCTCCCATGCAGAAGAACAACCTGGCTTTCGCCTCCCTGTTCTCTAACTCTTGTGCCCGCCCGATTCCTTCCAATGCATAATGCATACTTTCATTATATTTGCTCATCATTGCCGAGAATTCAGCCAAATATACTATCATTTTCAGCATGTGTTCCGGGTCTTTCTGGTATATGGAATCAAGCAAATAAGCTTTTCTTGCATACATAAATGCGAGTTTGTTCATATACATATTACTATATGACAAACTACGCAATTCGTTTATAACCCGCAAAGAAATTGTTTTCCTGTTCTCCGCTTCGTCCAGTAATTGCAGGGCACGCTTAGAGTCGGAGATATAAATATCCCTGATATACTTTTCAGTATAGAGAGAGTCACCATTTATAGTTTTATCAGCCCTCGAAAATTGATTGTGTACAAATAAAAGCACTAAAATACATACCAAAAAACGCATAAAATCTTACCGTGTTTAATCATTCAGCATCCAAAGGTATGTATTTTCTATAAAAAGTGCAAGAAGGAATTTAATTTTAAGCAACCTAAATTGCCTTCTTTACCCAGACAGCCAGGTTACGGGCATCAACGGAAAATTCACCGTTCCCTTCTTCATCCAAAGTGACTTCTTCCCCAATGCTTCCGGTTATTTCGTGCCATATCTCACCCTTATGCCCTTCACCCAAGCTCATCGTCTTACTGCCGGCTTCATCATTGGACATTAAAAAGACCAGTCCCGAACCCGTATGCTCCTCATCTCCTGTGCGAATAAAACCGATAGTGGAGGGATGATCGAAATATTCAACCTGGTCGCCATAAGCATATTTTCTTCTGGCGTCCAACAAAATGTCCAAGATCTTGGTATGTGGGGATTTCTCTCCTTTTATTCCATAGTAATCCCCATAAAACAGGCAAGGATAACCATCTTTCATCAAGAGAATAAGTCCATATGCCAACGGTTTGAACCAGTCTTCTATTTGGGACTCCAGCGAACTTCCCAACTGCGAGTCGTGATTATCGACAAATGTCACAGCCAAATCACAATGATGTTCGACCAGTGTATCCTTCAGGATATTCCGCAAATCATATTCTTTACCTTCCTGTGCTGCCTGAAACATATTATAATGTAACGGGACATCAAACAGATTCACCTTATGCCCTACCGTTTCCACATAGGCGTCGAGTGTTTCCAAGTCACCGTTCCAGTATTCACCTACGGCATAAAAATCATCTCCCCGCTCACTTCTCACCGCATCAAGAAATTGTGCGATAAACTGGTCTTTCATATGCTTGATAGCATCCAACCGGAATCCGTCGAGTCCAAGTTCACCGGTAACCCATTTCCCCCAACGGTTCAACTCGGATACAACCTCAGGATGGTCCAAATCAATATCATTACACAACAAAAAATCATAATTGCCATTCTCATTGTCCACTCCCTCGCTCCAGGCTTTTCCTTCTCCCTGGATCTGAAAGACTCCGCTACGTTTCTTGGCGTCGTCAAATCCCGTACCGGAGAAGTGATACCAGTGCCACTTAAAATCCGAATACTTGTCCTTACGTCCATGGAAGCTATATCCGGTCCAGCCCTGTATCTCATACGGTTCGCCCAACGCCTTGTTCCTTTCTTTGGGGTCAACCTCCACGACCATAAACTTTTCGGTAAAATCACCGCCTGCCTTATGGTTCAGCACTACATCCAGATAAACCGCAATATGATTTTTGTGCAATTCGCCAATCATCTCTTTCAGTTCATCCTTCGTTCCGTACTTTGTCCGTACTGTCCCTTTTTGCTCAAATTCACCCAAATCATACAAATCATAAGTTGCATATCCTTCATCCTGCTGCTCGTCGGCTTTATAAGCAGGCGGAATCCATACTGCGGTTACGCCAATATCATGAAGATGCGACGCGTCTTCCTTTAATTGTTTCCATAACTTCCCGTCATTCGGGAGATGCCATTCAAAATACTGCATCATTACACCATTTTCCATATTCTATTTTTTTTAATTGACGAGTATAGAACAAGTTGCAATGGAATAAAGTTCCTTCACAAGTATGAATTATTAGCAAAATGGTAGGAATTTGCCCATAAACCGAACGAACAAATGCTAAACAGCAGAAAGTTCAAGAATATGGTTCATGCAACGACGAAAAATATCTTAATAATCCTTTTTATATCCATATTTACCGGGATGACAGCAATAAATTCTGTTTGTTCTGTTGTTTCTCATCATACCAAACAAGAACATACCGGTTCATTTACACCACATAGGCATTGATTATTTTAAACAGTATTAATATAAAATTGAATGTATGAGAAAATTAAAAAATCATCCGTCCGCAGACCAATTGGAGTCGTATGACAAGTATCCATGTTATGATGGGAATGATCTCGAATTGGTCTATACACCCGAACAATCCGTTTTTACACTTTGGGCGCCGAGCGCGGACAGGGTTCGTTTAAACCTGTACCCCGCCAGCGAAGGAGGAGAAAAAGAAGAACAACTGGATATGGACATGGCAGAGAATGGCACCTGGCGTATCAATGTCAACCGTGACCTGAAAGGTTCTTTCTACACCTTCCAAATAGAGAAAGACGGCAAATGGCTGGACGAAACGCCCGGCATTTGGGCTAAAGCTGTCGGTATCAATGGTAACCGTGCGGCTGTAATCGACTGGAATGAAACGAATCCGGAAGATTGGGAGTCTGACCAATCCCCCGAGCTGAAGATGTACTCCGACATTATTCTCTATGAATTGCATCATCGCGATTTTAGTATTGATCCGAATTCGGGCATCAAGAATAAAGGAAAGTTCCTTGCTCTGACGGAAACCGGAACCAAGACACCCGAAGGGGAAGCTTCCGGCTTAGATCACTTGAAAGAACTGGGCGTAACACATATCCATATCCTGCCTTCATTTGATTTCGCCACGGTAGATGAGACGAGCCTGGAAGAAAATAAATACAATTGGGGATATGACCCGAAAAATTATAATGTGCCCGACGGAAGTTATTCCACCGACCCGGCTAATCCCGTCACCCGCATCCGTGAGTTTAAAGAAATGGTGAAGAGCCTTCATCAGAACGGCTTCCGCATTGTACTCGACGTGGTATATAACCATACCGCTTCCACCGATCATTCAAATTTCGAACTGACCGTCCCCGGATATTTTTACCGTCAAAATCCTGACGGGTCTTATTCCAATGCATCCGGCTGCGGAAATGAGACGGCATCAGAGCGCGAAATGGTTCGCCGTTATATCATCGAATCTGTAAAGTTCTGGGCGAAAGAATACCATATCGACGGTTTCCGGTTTGACCTTATGGGGATACACGACATTGAAACGATGAACCACTTGAGAGAAGAACTGCTGAAAATTGACCCGACAATCTTCGTTTACGGTGAAGGTTGGGTAGCAGCAGATTCCCCATTGCCTTTCGAGCGGCGGGCAGTAAAGGAGAATGTCGGACAGATGGAAGGTATTGCCGTATTTAATGATGAGTTTCGGGACGGACTGAAAGGAAGTACCTTCGACGAACAAGAACCCGGATATGCCTCCGGAAATATAAACGGACATTTCGAACCGGTTAAATATGGTATCGTCGGCGGCACGCAGCACCCGCAGGTGGACTATGGCGGATTGCTTTATTGTGATGCCCCTTACGCCGGTGCTCCCTCGCAAATGATTAATTTCGTGTCGTGCCATGACGGATACACTTTGGTAGACAAGTTAAGGCTATCCGTAAAGGGCGAACATGCTGAAGAGGAATTACCCTCTATCGACAAATTGGTACATACGGTACTTCTGACCTCACAAGGAATCCCTTTCATCCGTGGTGGCGAAGAAATCATGCAAGATAAACAAGGAGAACCAAACAGCTACAAGTCACCGGACTCTGTCAACCAAATCGACTGGGCTTTGAAAGCCAAGAACCGTGATATTTTTGATTATATCAGAGGATTGATTGCACTCCGTAAAGCGCATCCAGCCTTTCGCATTCCAACAGTAGAGGGATTGGAGCAATGGCTCCATTTCCTTGATACGGGTGATTCCGGTGTAATTGCTTATACATTGGGCGAATATGCCAATGGTGACGAGTGGAAAGAAATCCTCGTAGCTTACAACGGTAACCGGAATCAGGCGGAAATCAATATTCCGGAACAGGACTGGATAGTGGTTTGCAAAGACGGACAGATTCATTTGGATAGTCAGGAGCATTGGCCGGGAGGAGATATTTCTATCACAGCCTCATCCGCTCTCATCCTGTATAGACAGTAGAACCGGAACCAGTTTTTAAAATGTACAATTAAAAAAACAGTTAGAATATGTTAGAAAATGAATTCTTAGGAAATACAATCCAGAACTGGATTATTTCCATAGCTTTTATCATAGGAGCAATTATTATCGTAAAACTGATATCGTTATTAAGCAAGAAAGTTCTGAAACCATTAATAGGCCGGACTAAGAATCATCTGGATGATGTTATTTTTTATTCTTTAGAACCACCCTTCAAGTTTGCCATTATCCTGTTGGGTATCTGGCTGGCCATTCACCGATTGGTTTATCCGGACAGTTTTGTGAAGGTGGTAGACACAGCCTATAGCATTTTAATCGTTCTGGACATCACTTGGTTTTTCGGTCGCCTGTGCAGTGGCTTGCTCCAGGTTTATTGGGGACATCAGCCCGATAGGCATGCCAATAAAATGATGCCGATCATCAAAAGGACTATCCTGGTTATTGTCTGGATTATTGGTATTATAATGGCATTGAGTAACGTCGGTGTCAATATCAGCGCACTATTGGGAACTCTCGGTATCGGTGGTATTGCATTCGCTCTGGCGGCACAAGACACAGTAAAGAATATCTTCGGTGCTTTCACCATCCTGACGGACAAGCCTTTCAGCATCGGAGATACGATTCGTGTGGATAACTTTGAGGGAACAGTCGTTGATGTAGGCGTCCGAAGCACAAAGGTTATGAACTACGACAAACGTATCATCACTTTCCCGAATTATAAGATTATCGATGCTTCTATCATCAATATCTCTTCCGAACCCATGCGCCGGGTAGTGCTGAATCTCGGACTGACGTATGACACAACTGCCGAAAAGATGAAAGAGGCCTTGGAGATTTTAAAAGCTCTTCCACAAAAAGTGGAAAATGTTTCTTCCAGCCCATCCGATGTGGTTGCTGTCTTTACAGAATATTCAGACTCTGCACTGGATATCATGTATATCTACTACATCGAGAAGCAAGGAGATATATTAGGAGTGACTTCAAATATGAATATGGAGATTCTGGCTTCTTTCAATAAGGCAGGGCTTGACTTTGCATTTCCTACAAGGACGGTTTATATACAAAAAGATGAGCCGGAAGACAGTACAGAAGATGCCGATATATGATAAATAAAAGTATCCGGATCACTTAATCCGGATGCTTTTGTTATTTTAATACTATACGTTACCCTGTTTCTATCTTTTCAACTAATATACACTAGCCGATTGAATAACAATCTTTTCCAATAATTCCTGCATTTTTCCAATCACCGGTTCGTTATCAAGCCCGTATCCTGCCGCCATCACTCCCATCTGTGGGAATGCCACCCACACACTGCCTTTTTCATCTTCCCATGCGGAAATTTTCAGTGGTAATTCGATAGAGATGCTTGGATTGTCCTGCATCAATTTAGTTCCCACTTTAGGGGAGCCAAAGACAATTACTTGATTCGGACGTAGTTCAAGACCTACATCTTGCGCATTCTTACCATGGTCGAATTTCGCAAATACGGGGATTCCCCTATTTTTCAATATCTGTTCGAGACGTGCCATCGTTTCTGCTACACTGAATTGGCTTTCATAAGTGTAAAGCAAGTTATCATTGGTACCCGTCCCCATTTTGCCGCTATCAAAAGCGGCCGCTATCTTACGTCCCAGATTCGTTAAATCAACACCTTCTTTATTGGCAAGGAGAGTGACACAAACCAGCTCGGAAGCATCAGTGAAGCGACTCAAGAAAGCGGAATGCCCGGAAACATTTCCTTTGATATCCATCAGACCTTTATGGTTATAGAACTGCCAACCGGCTATGGCAGGAACTATTTTTCCATTCGCAAGCTTCGTAGGCTTATAAATCAAGTCACGATTCTCTGGCTTGGCAATCAGGACACCTCCCGCAAGAGCAATATCCCAATGACTCACGTTTTCTGCAGACGCACAGACATCTGAGAAACCTTTCATTGCTGTCGGGCTCACAGAAGGAGCCTTTACCAGTTTCCCATCTTTCTCTATATATCCGGTAGTCGTTTCCGACGGGTTGATGTAGTCTTTGTCCTTTTTAAAAGCCTGATGTACATTAGCGGTAGTCGTTACATCTTCCTGTTTCACTTTTGCCAAATCCTCACCGAAATAAGTTTGTTGCAGACCAAGGTAGTCAATTTGATATTTTTTCACGAAATCATGATACGGCATTTTGCCCGCTTTTTCAATGATAGAAGTCAGTAGCAAAAAGTTTGTCGCACTTTGCTTCACATCGGTACCGGGTTCAAAAGCCAAGGGAATACTTTCGACTGTCTTAATAAGTTGCAAAGGCTGATAGTTTTCCGACACATTGAATCCTGCCTGCGCACGGTAATCCGCAATGCCGGAACTGTGTTGCAACAATTGAAGGATACTAATACTTTTCCAGTTTTCCGGAATATCCTTGAGATACTTTCCGACAGGGTCGTTCAGTTCCAATTTGCCTTTTTCATACAGCTGCATAGCCGCTACAGCCGCATAACCTTGTGAAACAGGCCCTACAGGCCAAAGTGTTTTTACCGCAGCCAGATTACCTTTTTCTAAATCCGTAACCCCATAGCCTGCTACACGCGGAATGTAAGGAGCCTGCACAATGGCAAGCGTCATGCCCGGTATCCCCTGCTCTTCCATAAATTCATAGATCATCTGGTCAATAGCTTTTCCTTGATAGGCTACACGTACACTTCCTCTTCCTTCCTGTGGCAGTTGATTTTCATACTTCTTCATAATATTTTCTCCTTCCTGAGCTAACACCGTTCCCGATATTAATAGTGCTGTTAAAAATAACAATTTCTTTCTCATAATTTTCCGTTTAACAATTAAGTTATTCCATTGTTTTCTGATGTTGCAAAGATAGGGGGGTAAAAGTCGAGGTGAAATGACGATATGGCATATATAGTTAGCTATTATTCCCGATAGAGGGTATTATAGCTAACTTTTGTGGCTTTTCAATAAAATAACCTTAATATAATAATGTTTCTAGAGGAAACTGAATAGTTGAAAGCAGAATAATTGCTACATTATCTATCATATTGATAACGTCACTAAAATAGAGATAATATTTGCAGTAAGACAGACATAAGAGGATAAAAAAAATAGTCCTGCAAATCGTTGAATTTGCAGGACTATTTACTTCTTCTCTTCGGACTTGTCCGAATATTTCAGCGGAGAGGGAGGGTATTGAACCCATCCATCTAACCACCTATATTTCAGCGTCTTTAGCTTCCAATATTTCAAATAGGTAACGAAACAGTAACGATTTTTGCAGGGTTATTTGTCCGGCTTTGTCCGCTGTTTGTCTGCCTATCTCACGGGTTCAAAGATACAACTCTTTTCTGAATTGCGCAAATGTCTGAATATAAATGTTTAGCGATTAGTGCAAGGTGCAAGCTATATATCTATATATACTTGCACCTTGCACTTAAAGTTCTTTCTTATATCTTGTGGGGTTTAACCCAAAGTGTTTTCTAAAAAATTTATTGAAAGCACTTTGAGTTTCAAAACCTAACAAAAAAGAAATTTCAACTAATGATATATTCTCTTTTAAGTATTTGTTTGCTAATTCTTTTCTCACATCATCAAGAATTCTTTGGTATGAAGTGTTTTCAGATAACAACTTTCGTTGAAGAGTACGGTCACTCATATTCAAATCACGAGCAACACTTTTCAAACTGAGATTTATTCCCGGAATAGTTTGAAGCATGTACCTACGAACAATAGATGAAACGGATTGCGGCTGTTCCTTATCAAGTAGCCCAGAAATCAACTGCTCGGCTATAAACAGCATTTCAGGATTTGCATTGGTGATATGAGTTTCCAGTATCTCCTTTTCAAAAATCATTATAAATGGCTCATTGAACTTTACCGGACACTGCATCAGAGTTTCCAGCAAATCAGGTGTAGTTTCTTGCTTATATGGAGAACAAACCGATACAGGAATAATATGTTTCCCAGTCAAAGCATAGATAAGTTGAAGTATGATACCATATTGAGACTCGTAAATATGCCTTGTTGCGATTGGATAGTTTTCCGAAAATTCGTTTGCAACTCGCATTGAATGATAAAAATATCGTTTATCAGAATGGTTACTAAATAAACATACCGTATTGACGGCAGGAGCATAAAGAGGTGATTTTTGAAATACATCTTTCAAAGTACGGCAGTTCTGATATATATTAAGTATTACTCCCATTACGGACACGGGAAAGTTAAAACCCATTTTAAGTCCTATACGTATGTTAGGTCTTTGACTTGCAATATATTCAAGAAACCGACCTACAATGCTGCCATCAACCTTATTTGTCGTTTTCTCAAATAATGAACTATCAATACCTAACACGCTGAACACCTCTGCTTCGTCCATTTCAAGCAGACTTACCTGTCGTAGTATAATATTAAATGTCCCTGCTGTTAAATACATAAATCAAACATTGGCGTGATTGGACAAATTTATGGCTTAAAATTCAATTCTCCAAACACAGAGCGAAGTAACTTTGCAAATAATTTGTAAAACAATAAAATTAAAGATTATGAATGAATTAGAACTAATTGTAAGCCTATTCCCTATCGTTTTTATGCTTCACGAATTTGAGGAAATTATCGGCTTTAAAACTTGGGTCATTAAAGACGGATTATGGATTGCAAAGAAGTACCCCAAAGTAGCTAAACAAATTTCGATTTATGAGCGATTATCAGTTCCGGCATTTGCATTAGCTGTATTGGAAGAATTTATACTTATTGGCATTGTAACAGCTTTGGCTTTAACCTTACAATGGTATAGTGTATGGATTGCCGTATTCTTGGGATTTTCACTTCACATTTTCATCCATATAGGTCAGTGGATGATGGTTAGAAAATATATCCCCATTATTATTACATCGCTTTTATCTCTACCCTATATTTTTTTGGGAACACACAAAATTTTCTCGGAATTTTCTTTAAGTATGATTATTACATGCTTTGTCATTGGAACAATAGTGCTAATAGTTAATCTACGCTTCGTTCACAAATTAGCTTTACGATACGATAAAATCAGGAAGAAATGAAAATAGTTCTATTGATTAATCATAACGGTAAAATTAAGAAAGGTAAGAATGTGTTTGATGCAATCACTCTTGATTGCAGATTATATTTTGAATAAAAGTATGAAACAATACACTGATAATATATTGTTTAAAATCAACGCAGAGATAGAAATATCTTGTATAGATAGTGATGTTTCTTCCGATAAAGCTCTATATATGATTGATTTCATTAGACCATTATTTGAAGAACTAAGAGAGTTTATCCACCAATATACTTTTCAGGATGCTAATGAAGAAATATTATTCTTCAAGGATATTAAGCCATTCATTTTAAGCAAACTGATATATTTTAATGACATATACCTACTTGAATTAAGAAAGCCGAATGGCAGTAAAGAAGTCCTAAAAGAGTATTATAAGAAAAAACAAACGGCAATAACAGAGTTTTGCAATGCTAATCTTGACTTCTACCAATATTATCGTTCTAAAGCCACCCACTTAGATAGATATTATTTCCTTAGAGAACATGAGAATTACAAATTATGCCATAACTGTGGTATGTTTGATAAAGACCCATTGTTTTCAACTTGCTGCGACCATAGGGTTGCTAAGATGTTGGCTTATGATATGCTGGAAATATATCTGCAACAACGATTACAGGAACTTGAAAGGAAAGAAGTAATAGAGAATAGCAGAACTTCATTACCTGACAATCCTTTCCTATGGACGGGTACAAAAATAGCTGCTATCGAATTGGGATATGCCATCTATGCTGCCGGAGTGCTTAATAATGGAAACGCTGATATAAAAGAGATAATGACTTATATAGAAGCATCATTCAAAATAGATTTAGGAGATTATTACCGGACTTATCTTGCAATAAGAGAAAGGAAGAAAGATAAGACATCATTCCTTACCAACCTTATAAATAAGCTCCTGCGAAAAATGGACGAAGACGATAAGTTATAATAAACTTCCTTTAAAAAACTACCAAGTTACTACCAACTTGGTAGTTTTTTATGCCCTATTCTAAAGTAGATTTTCACCCTCTTTTCTCCTTGTTTCACCCTGTTTTAGCATCAATTCCCACAAAAAAATAAATCAACCAACTTGGTAGTATCTTGTAAGTTTTGTCTTTTGCAACTCCCGACCTTTGCAGCAAATCAATTAGTTAGCAAAATGGAGATAATAACATTCGAGTCAAAAGCCTATAAGGATTTAGACAACAAAATTACCGCTATCGCCGATTATATATTCAATCATACAGAAGCGGAAAATACCAACGAAGATGAAATTTGGGTGGACAGTTACGAGGTCTGCACATTTTTAAAAATCAGTGAAAAGACACTCCAACGTCTGCGAGTGGCTGGAACTATTGCCTACTCTAATATTCGTGGGCGTTACTTCTACAAAATCAGCGAAGTAAAACGGATGCTGGAAGAACGCCTGATAAAAAGCAACAAGGATAATATTAACGACCTAATAACCAACCACCAACTATATGTTAAGGAAAGAAGAAATATTAGAAAGGACAAGTAACGGGCTATCTGTGTTCAAGCACTATGTACCCGGTAATTGGCGGATAGGTAGAAATTTCTTAAATCCGCTTTATGAAGATAATAAAGCATCCTGTAACATCTATTTCGACCGCCGTAATGGTATCTATAAGATGAAAGATTTCGGCAACGATAGTTATAGCGGTGATTGTTTCTTTTTCGTGGGGCAACTTAAAGGGATGGACTGCAATAATTCGATGGATTTTGTGGAGATACTGGAAACCATCGACCGGGATTTGGGATTGGGACTGGCAACAGGCAATCCGATACCTGTTACCCGTACTTCTTGTCGTATAGTAGATGATATACCGGAAGAAACACCTGAAAGAGAAAGCAAACCTTACCAGTTCAGGGAACAAAAGTTTCCGCTTGCAGAATTGATGTACTGGCAACAATACGGTATTACACCGGGAGTATTGGAATTATTCAAGGTCTGTTCTTTACGGGAATTTCAGAGTGTAACAGCGGATGGAACACCGTTTACTTATACTTCATCTGTAACAGAACCTATGTACGGATATAAAAGTAAGCGGTATATAAAGCTATATCGTCCGTTCTCGAAAACTCGTTTCCTCTATGGTGGTAATTTTGGCGATAATTATTGTTTCGGTTTGGAACAACTACCCGCAAAAGGTGATACGCTGTTTATTACGGGTGGCGAAAAAGATGTCATGTCATTAGCTGCACATGGTTTTCATGCTATCTGCTTCAACAGTGAAACGGTGACTGTTCCGCCTACCCTGGTTTATAAACTGACGTTCCGTTTTAAACATATCATCCTATTGTATGATACCGATAAAACGGGAAAGGAAAGCGCACGTAAACAGGAAAAACAGTTGGAAGAATTTTCTGTAAAACGATTGGTTTTACCGCTTTCCGGCACAAAAGAGGAAAAGGATATTTCCGATTATTTCAAAGAGGGTAATACCCGTGAAGATTTCCTGAAACTGTTTATTGAATTTTTAGACAACCTATATAGTGATACATTGATTATGCTTAAATCGTGCGAAATAGACTTCAACAATCCCCCTGCAAAAGCACAGGTGATAATCTCTGCCGGGGACGTTCCACTGGGGACACAAGGAAACCTGTTCGGCATTACGGGTGGTGAGGGAACAGGTAAAAGTAATTATATCGCTGCTATGTTAACGGGCTGTATTTGCCAGCCAAATAAGGAAGTTGATACTCTCGGTATACAGATAACAGCCAACAGTAAACGCAAAGCGGTATTACTCTATGATACAGAACAGTCCGAAGTACAACTGTTCAAGAATGTAAGTAACCTGTTGGCACGTGCGAAGCAACCAGACAAACCGGAAGAACTGAAAGCGTTCTGTCTGACGGGTATGTCCCGAAAAGAGCGTCTGCACGCTATTGTTCAGAGTATGGATAAATTTTATTATCAATATGGGGGCATACAGTTAGTAGTGATAGACGGTATCGCCGACCTTGTGAAAAGTGCCAATGATGAAGCGGAAAGCGTGGCTGTGATAGATGAACTCTATCGATTGGCAGGAATTTATAATACTTGTATTCTCTGCGTACTACACTTCGTACCTAACGGATTGAAGCTACGGGGGCATTTAGGCTCGGAACTACAACGCAAAGCGGCAACTATCCTTTCTATTGAAAAGGATGAAGAACCCACACAATCTGTGGTAAAAGCCCTGAAAGTCCGTGACGGTAGCCCTTTGGACGTTCCTTTGATGCTTTTTGCATGGGACAAAGCAGCCGGGATGCACCTTTACAAAGGGGAAAAGCCACGAGAGGAAAAAGAGAAACGCAAGGAAAAGGAACTGGTAAGCGTTGCCCGTGATATTTTCGGACGGCAGACACATATCACCTATATAGACCTGTGCGAACAGTTGCAGCAGATTTTGGACGTAAAAGAACGTACTGCAAAAAGCTATGTCCGCTTCATGCGGGAACGGGATATTATCATTAAAGACCCGTCCAACCAAAGTTATTTTATGATTGGTTTAATTTAATCAGGTAGCCTTATGTATATAGATAAAGATGATTTTACCGCATGGATGGAACGTATCATGGATAGGTTCGATATGCAGGACAAGAAGATAGACCGGGTGATAAAAGGACGTAATTGTTTGGATGGGGAAGAACTACTGGATAATCAGGATTTATGTTTGCTTCTGAAAGTAGCCCCCCGAACACTGACCCGTTACCGGAAAAAAGGAATACTCCCTTACCTTATGCTGGACGGTAGATGTTATTACCGGGCAACGGATGTACACAAGTTAATCCGTGAGAAAACCGACTAATTTTTTCTTTTCTAATAGCTTTTAATCCTGTTTTGTCGTGAGATAAGGCAGGATTTTCTTTTTACTGTTCGGGAATATCCGGGACTTTGAGTATATTTGCAACTATTTCATTAGACAAGAACAGTAGAAGTTAAAAAACTTCTACCCTTATATATAACATAACGTTCGCAAAACGTCTCATTACGAAAACTGGTAATTTTCAAAAGAGAAGAGATACTATGCGCAATGTTCATGCTATACTTTCGTATAGCGTGGGCTTGCCTGTTTCTTCTCTTAGGTATACCAGTGCCTCGTAATGGAACAGTGTAGGTTCACGCTTCTTTTTTAGACGGACTAGCGAACAGTTTATTAGTACAAACTGTTAAATACCCAATTATGAAACAATTAAAAGCCTGTATTGCTGTATCTCTTGATGGCTTCATAGCCCGAAAAGATAACGATTTGGATTGGATGCCTGAAAGCGTAGGAAAAGAGATTTCAGCAATGCATGAACTGCCCGGCGTACTTCTTGCCGGATTAAATACCTATAACATGATTTTTGAGCGTTGGGGCGGATGGCCGTACAAAAGTAAAAAGACTTTTGTAGTGTCCCACTACGACACCAATGTGACCGAAAAGGAGAATGTAACCTTTCTTACCGATATGCCTTTACGGGCAATCAATGAACTTAAATCAAGTTCGGAAACCGACATTCAGGTTATTGGCGGCGGTAAGTTTATAACCTCGCTGATTGAAGCGTCCCTGCTGGATGAAATAACGCTGTATATCGTTCCGGTCATGCTGGGGGACGGTATCAAGTATATAGGCAAGACTTTCGGGTCGAAGTGGGAACTGACCGGACACCGGGTTATAGACAATCAGGTCGTTTGCCTGACCTACCAGTATAAAGGAGAATGATTAAAAAAAGCACCCGGTGTCCCTCCGGGTGCTTCAACCACAAAAATTTCAATTATAAATCTATCTATAATGAAACTTTCTGTGGCAAATATAACTATTTCCGTCTTATTTCTTCGGTTTGCCTTTCTTTTCAGGGAATACGAAAGTAACATTAAACTGCTCGTCAAAAGCAAGTGAAGCGTCAAAGACTTTGCCGTTCTTGCTTTTAAAGCCTTTGATTAGCCCGGTTTTCCCGGTAGTCACCAGTTCGGTAATCTGTTTGTCCGTTAGCTGCTTGTCGCTCTTGTTGCGGAAGATGGTAACGGAACAATCCACATTGGAACATTTGGCGACTTTCGGATAGAAAAGGATGTGTCCGGTCTTGCATTTCGGGCAGATACAACCACTACCCGAAGCGAAAGAAAGCTGAACGTCCAAAAGTTCAGCCGTGATTTGCCGTGCATACACCTCGATACCTTTACGGAACGTGTCGGGGTTCATTTCTCCGCTTTCGATTTTGGCAAGCGTGTTTTCCCACATTCCCGTCATTTCAACGTCTGCTATCTTCTTGTCCCGGATGATGTTGTAAACGGCAAGACCCTTTTCGGTCGGGACAAGGTTCTTTTTCTCCCGAACGATATACTGGCGGGAAAACAGCGTTTCGATAATGGCTGCCCGTGTTGCGGGCGTGCCTATACCCGTATCTTTCATGCTGGCTTTCAGGTCGGCGTTTTCCAGTTCCTTACCCGCTGTTTCCATCGAAGAAAGCAAACAGCTTTCCGTGTGTAACGGCTTGGGCTTGGTCTGTTTCTCCAGTAGTTCAATGCCGGAAAGCGGTAAACTATCTCCGTCCTGCATGGCGGGCAGGGTGGCGTTATCTTCCCCGTTCTCTTTCTCGCCGAATACGGCACGCCATCCGGCGGACTTGATTACAGACCCTTTGACCGTGAAAAGTGAACCGGAACAATCCAGTACAACACTGGTAATGTCTTTGACACATTTTTCAGAAAAGGCTTCCAACATTCGTCCGGCTATCAGTTCATAGATTGCCTGTTCGTCCGTTTCCAGTTTACCGGGCAGGTTTTCCGTTACTATCAGGGCGTGGTGGTCTGTTACCTTGCCATCGTTCACGGAACGGGAATTTAAGGCTTTGCCTTTCATTCCGGCAGCATACCCGGCAAAACGGGCGTATTGTTCCAAATTGACAAGACGTTCCGGGATTTCCTCGAACACGTCCTGTGAGATATAACGGCTTCCGGTTCGGGGGTAGCTGATTAGTTTACCCTCGTATAACTTTTGTGCGATGGATAGGGTTTTGTCTGCGGAAAAGTTCAGTTTCGTATTCGCTTCTTTTTGGAGCGTGGTTAAATCATAGAGTAACGGCGGTTCTTGGTTCACTTCCTTACGTTCTACGGTTTTCACCTGTACTGTTTCCGCTTCCTTTATCCTTTGCAGCGTGTCGATGGCGGGCTGCTGCATATCGTACTTTTCTGTGGATAGTGCCGTAAAAGTTACATTGTCCTTAGTTGTCTGTAATTTCAGTTGCCAATACTTTTGCGGGACAAAGTTCTTGTTCTCTAAAAAGCGGGTACATATCATTGCCAACGTGGGCGACTGTACCCGTCCCAAAGAAAAAATGCCTTGTCCGGCTGCCACGCTTAAAGCCTGTGTACCGTTTATGCCAATTAAATAATCCGCTTCGCTGCGTGCCTGCGCCGAAAGGAATAGGTTATCATACAGGCTACCGGCTTTCAGGTTTTGCAGTCCCTCACGGATTGACTTGTCCGTAAGACTGCTTATCCATAAACGGACAAAAGGCTTGTTGCATCCGATATACTGGTAGATGTAGCGAAAGATAAGTTCTCCCTCTCTCCCTGCATCGGTAGCGACAATTATCTTATCCGACTGGTCGAATACTTCTTTGATTACCTTTAGTTGTTTCAATGCGCCGGGGTCTGCCTTGTACCCTTTTTCCGCTTTCACTTGTCGGGGTGTAAGTTGAAAACTATCCGGGATAATAGGCAGACTTTCCCGGCGGAAACTCTGTATGCCGTATGCTTCCGGCATTGCCAAACCTACAAGATGGCCGAACGCCCAGGTAACGAGATACCCGTTACCTGAAAGATAGCCATCCTGTTTTTCACTCGCTCCTAAAATACGGGCAATGTCCCTTGCCACACTTGGTTTTTCTCCGATTACTGCAATCATTCTAATTTTGATTTTAATTGTTCCACTTCTTTTTGTCTTAGGATTTTCCGGTCATAGTAGATGTGATAGCCATCTATATAATATTGTCGGTTCTGCTCGTCTATGGCTTTCCAGTCTGTTTTGTAACAGGTGAAGAAAAACAGAGCGAAACCGACAACCGGGATAAGGATTAATACCGCTATCATCTTTTGCGTCCCCTGCTCTGTTTGGGTTTGTCCGCCTGCTCCTGCTTCTCCTTTTTATCCTGCTTGGTTTTTTGTTTTTCAGTGGGCTTGTCCTGACCCTTTTTCAAGGGTTCTTTCACTTTCTTGGTGGCTTCGTTGGTCTTGCCCTCCGAATTGACCGCTACCTGTGTGCGGTTCTTGCTTGCCGGGGTAATTTCTTTCACGGCGGAACGGTCAAAGCTGGGATTGTCACTGTAAAAGCCTAACTTCTTCTTATCATGGTTCACCTGAATATAAGCATCGTACTCGACCCCCCGCTTGTCTTTCAGCCCGGCAACAAAGATGGTCTTGTCATTGACTAAATCCTGCTGTTGCTGGCGGGATAGCTCTATTCCTGAAATGCTTTTGGGAATGGTTACACCGTCACTGGTGACAAGGCTGTTCTGCTGCGTCTGTTTCTGCCCTTGCTCCTGTGACTGTTTGGTATTGGGATAGATAAATTCCAGACTTTTCTTGTCCGCATTGACCTGAACAGTTGCGGAAAAGGGATTTTTACGGTTGGAAATCATATTTTCAAGGAATACCCCTTTTCCTTCCCGTAAGGCTTGCTGCTGTTCCTTGTTCAGTTTGACACCCTTTATTTCATCCGGTATTTGGACGCTGCTTGCACGCATGGAAACCAGTTCGTTTGTTACCTTATCCACGCTGACGAAAGAGGGTATCATTTCTTCCGTGATATAGTTTTTCAGGTTTACTACCCGTCCCATGTTTCCCGTTTCAAGAAGATTGGCTTTGTCCTCTTTAGAAAATTCATGTCCGAAAAACGGGCGTTCAAGTTCCGGCTTTTGTCGGATGCCGTGTATCGCCAAAACTACATTCCCGTCTTTGTCGTGCCGGAAAGATAAACGTGCGTCCAGTTTCATAATGGCTGAATTGTAGTTTCCGGCGATGGTAAACGCTCCGGGCGACTTGTACCCCCTTAGCATGGGTTCTAAAGCCTTTGACTTTTCAAGCTGTTCTTTGGATAGACCGAAGTTTTTCAGGGCTTCCCAGTCCACCTTATCCGGGTCGATAACATACTTGCTTTTGTCGGGCTGCTGCGGTGCTTGCGCCGTTGCTCCCGTTTCTTTGGCTGGCTGCTGTGGTTGTTGGGTTTGGGTTTCCTGCTGTTCTTTCTTCGCTTCCTGCTTCACGGTTTCAGGTGTTACCCGGTAACGCTCTATGCCCGCTTCGTTTTCAGGTGTCGGATGATTGAAGTTATCCCTGATTATCGGCTCGATTTTGGGAAGTTCAATCTTAGGGATTTTGAAGAAGTTAAAACGGGTCGGGTTCTTCAACTGGTTCATCATGTTGGAAAAGAAGTTGGAAAAGAAATCACCGTGACGGTCGAATTTCAGAAGTTCACTGTTGTTCTCCGGTGGTACGGTTTGGAGTTCCCCGTTTTCATCTACGCCTTTTACTGCGCTGATTGTCTTTTTCTCCTTATCCAGTACAAGAAGAATATCCATCATCTGTTCATCAGTGGTGGATTGGCTGGCTGTGTTTACATCCATAACTTTTTGAATTTTAGTGAATAAATAAAAATTTCGGAAGTAAAAGTAAGGATGAAATAGAGTATATTTAAGGATTTGGGAACGGGTGGCTTCATTAGTCCTCGTTTGTCCTTATTTGTCCACAAAGCATAAAAAAAGAGTGTTGGTATTAGGCAACACTCTTAGTAATATATGAGACTTTTTTAAATAGAAATAGAGACAGGGATAGATATTTTATTTTTTATCTCTTGATAAACTGGGATGTTTATATTTTCTGCAACTTCCAATGTAACTACTAAAGAATATTGTATTGGTAGTTTAATCACATCCGCATCATTCTTACAGATCACTTTTATATTTAATGAATCGTCATCCGCAAAAGGCATAGCTTGACTTCCAACAAAAACTTCATGTTGAATAGTTCCTTTTCTTACAGCATGCCAGTCTGCATTATCTCTGGAAACACCTATTATCTCATTAGTCGCTTCAAAATATAAACTTGCCACTCTATATTTTTGAGTGGTTGATTTTATTGGAGAAAACCAAGCGAGAGTAATTGTTAATCTTCTATTTTCCATCTTTGATGATAGTGATTGAGGTAAAGGCAATTTGAATAAATGAACTTCATCTGGCATCAATTCACCGAAACCTATTACAGTTGCTCGCTGCTCCGTGCATTGTTTTACTTTATTAATATCAGGTAATCCATATCCAATCCATTTTGTAATGATCTTCTTAATTTCTGTATTTGAATATATATCATTAAGCATATTTCTTAAATTTTCTCCTATATTATCCCATGAACATCCATGAATTAACATTGATTTTATCATGATAGGAATATATCGAGAATATTGGTGAGACTGTAATAAACCGTCATTTATATTATATAAAACGTCAATAATACTTGCGGCATTACGACTCATTAATGCAGTAGCATTGCTGGTTCCTCTTGTAAAGTTAACCTTATCTCGTTCTGGACTTGGTGCTGCTACTTTTTGTCCCGGAGGTGTATTTAAGAAACTAAATTCTATAGGAGTAGGATTATTGTCTAACATTGGTTCTTTTATAAAAATTCTTCCACCATAAAAAACTGCATCAGGCTTAATGGAGTTTCTATAACCATTACCAAATCCTGAAAAAAGACTTGGCAATAACTTTAATGTTGGATTTAATCGTCTATCATATGGTTGCAACGGTGAAATGTCAAAATGAGCAGAACCTATTGATAAATTGTTTATACTTTCAGATGGTGATAATAGTTTTCTATTGCGTATATCAGAAATTATTTTTTTATATATGCGCTTTTCTTTTTCATCAGAGGAGAGCACTTTGAAGTCTCTATATAATTCTTCTAATTCTAATGGTTCTATATGATTACCTGTACTTATAATAAAGAGAACTCCATATTTATAACTCAACCAATCAAGCAATTTTGCTAGAGGACTAATAGAGCCGTAGAATAGACACGCAGGATCGCCTATCGAAAAGTTGATAACTTTAATCGATTTAAGAGCTTTAGCATCCGATTCTCCTTCAAATATTCTTTTTACAGCCCTATGTATTAAATCAACAATCAAAACATCATCTGGCACATTCTCAACTTTTTTATTGAAATAGTCTTTCAATTTCATAATTGGTCTAACATATAATGGAGTATTTAATGGTGATTCTAAATTGTTTAAATCTCCATGAATAATAAGAGAGCTCATTGCTGTTCCATGTAACCGATATTGGCTTTCATAGTCATCTTGAAAAGAATCAGGATCATCAATGATTAATCTATCATCTAGTAAAGTATGATTACTCATAGGCATACCATCAAGTAGAGCTATAACAGGCTCTGCCAAAGATGGTAAAGGTTGCTCTCTTTGTACTTGCTCAAAATTATTTGTATCACCATTTTCTTCTATTACAATTTGTCCAGAAGGGCGGAAAAACATAATATTATCACATCTAACAAGTTCTGTATCATGAGTTTCTATTATCGTTCTTATCTCATTTGCTGGTAATTGCACTAATAGAGAATGATATGATATTTCGGATATATGACAGGAACTGATAATTTGCCCATTTAGATTCGAAATTAGAAGACGGATATTAGCTTCTGTTCTTTCTCTTTTTAAAGGAGAAGAACTATACCATAATTGAATTTCTATGTTTATTTTGTCTGGGTTCTCATTTAATGATTCTATCCAATAGCCAATTGTATTTGACTCTAGCAGTCTATCTTGTACTCCCCATCTCCTTATATCTTTAAGTTGTTGGAAAACATATTTAAACTTAGTAAAGCCTCTTTCAAATTGTACTTTAGGATTATTCTTGTATCTATTCCATAATGAAATTAATTCAGATAAAGCCCTCTGGTTGGACATTATAAGAAATAATCTGCCTGATAAAAGATTTTGAGGATTATCGATTTGATAAAAATCTTGATCTGGTTGAATAGAATCAATTTCTATTTCACCTAACCATTCCATTCCGTCGACTTTTTTAACAGCACTGACGAAATTATCTATTGTTCCTATTGTTTCAAACACCAATACTTGCTCCGGATCAATTCCTTCTGCACTCTGTTGAATATTGGTATATTGTTCATTAAATACTCTTTGAAGTTCTGCCAATTTAGGAGATAGTCTCTGATCCTGCCTATTTATGTTTGGGTATGATATAGTTTTAGGCGGAAATTTACGCTTCTCTCTTTCTAAGCGTTCTGGACGTGGAAATATTAACAAAGGATGATCAGCCATAATATTCTTTTATTTAATAGTTTCGCTTTTAGAATTTCTCATATCCCATTGTTTAAGTTCTTCTGTAACAATGTTCTTTATATTAGAATTAGGAAGATTTAGTACGTGTTTCCTTAGAATAGACATCCCAAATTCTTCAATTTCTGCAAAATTACTTCCTAATAGTTTTTTGGCTATGGTTTCTTCAGCCAAGCCAAAACTAATTTTGTGTTTATTCTGAAAGTGAGCTAACCAAGTGCAAATATTAACACGGGTCGGCATTGGCAGATTCAACCTTATTTGAAATCTTCTCCAAACGGCTCTATCAAGTAATTCAGGATGATTTGTAGCTCCAATAATTGTAACATAACTTGGTAAATTATCTATTTGCAGTAAGAGAGAACTTACAACTCTTTTTATTTCACCTGTTTCATGAGTATCGCCACGCTCTTTCCCTAAAGTCTCGAATTCATCCAGAAATAACACACATTTTCGTGTACTTACATAATCTATCATTTTTTTTAATCGAAGAGCAGTCTCTCCTAAATATGCTCCGATTATATTTTCATATTTAACTACATACATGGGAACCATTAAAGATTCAGCTATTGCTTCAGCTAAAGATGTTTTACCATTACCAGGAGAACCAACTAATAAAATGCGATTCCTAGGTTCTAAACCATATGAACGCAATAGATCTACTCTATATTGCTCTTGTATAAATTGTTCACAAATAGATATAATATCTTTAGGTAAAACTAAATCCGTAATTTTTTTCTGCGGAGAAATTTCATTTAGTAAGCTCTCCGCATTAGCTTCAACTTGACCTTTCGGAATATTTCCTAAAACATTAGCCGTAAAATCATTTTGAGTTTTATTCAATTCTGATTCTAACTTATTCGCTAATATTGTATGCTGCTTATTTCTTTCTTCTACAATAACTGCTTCCGCTATTTTTCTTATCATAGGCTTATTGCCCGCTATTGCATATTTTATTAAATCCACTAGCAAATCTGCTCTTGCCATAATATTCTTTTATTTAGTCTTATTTAAAAGTTCTCTTATATCAACATCTAAGACGAGTGCAATTTGATAAAGTGTCTCAATAGATGGCTGATTTTCATTTGTACACCAACGTGATACCGTTGCTTCATTTTTGCTCAAAGTTTCAGCAAGCCATTTATTTGTTTTCTTTTTATCCACTAACACTGTTTTTATTCTATTTAGCTGAATGCCCATTAGTTTGAATTTTGATGTTATTTGCAAATATAATGATAAATAATGATATTATCAGTTAGAATGGCAATTTTTTTATTCTTTATTACCTTGAATTAAATGCTTCAAATTAGGGTCGTTCTTTATCCGTTCCATTTCGTCCATGACAATCTGCTGGACTTCTTGCTTGACCCGGTTGTAATTCGCCTGTATTTCTTCCTGCATCCGGTCGTTCCCGTCCTCGTCCCTGAAATCTATGATTTGGGGTAGCTTCTTATATTGGGCTGTTTCCCGTTTCACCTTATTATTATCTACCACAATTTCGCAATGGAATATTTTCTGCTCTATCCTTTCATCGAAATTGTCACTGACCGCACCCACAAACATACCCTGTGTTAAGTTGGATATTTTACTGGGTGGTATCAAGCTATCCATCTGCGTACTGATTGAGGTTGATTTGTCATTCCGGTTGATAGTCATGCTTTGGCGTTTCTGCAAGACCTTTCCGAAACGGTCTGAAAGCGTTTTTGCCGTTTCAGAAACCACCTGACCAGAAAAGATATTACCCACAGTATTTTCGATAACTTTGCTTTCCTTGTCCCCATAATCCCGGCGTAACTGGCTGAAATCCTGAAAGCCCAAACAGACCGCCACTTTGTTGCTTCGTGCCGTTGCTATCAAGTTATCCAGTCCCCGAAAATAGATGGTCGGTAACTCGTCAATAATTACAGAACTTTTCAGTTGATGCTTCTTGTTTATCAGCTTCACGATACGGGAATTATACAATCCCAAAGCACAGGAATAGATATTCTGACGGTCGGGATTATTGCCTACTACCAAAATCTTAGGTTCTTCCGGGTTATTTATATCCAGTGAAAAATCATCCCCTGTCATTACCCAATATAAAGCCGGGCTTATCATGCGGGAAAGAGGAATTTTAGCGGATGCAAGCTGCCCCTGCAACTGGTCTTGCGCATTCGATTCCCATGCGTCCATGAACGGTGAAAGGTAGTTTTCCAGTTCGGGATAACTGGTTAAAATCGTAAATGTATCGGAGTATTTCTTATTCAGGAACTCGATGGCGTGTGGGAATGTACAATACTTTCCACCCTGATAGATTTTCAAAAACCAAATGATAGAAGCCAACAGGATAATAGGACTTTCTACAAAGAAGTCCCCTTGCTTGGTTATCCAACTGCGGTTTAAATTTAACATGATGGTATAACTGGCTTCGTATGCGTCCGATATGTCCGTCATAAACGCCGGATTTATCGGGTTGCATCGGTGACTTTTACGTGGGTCGTCAAAGTTAATCATGTAGAATTTAGGCTTTACCTTATACCCATCTAAATGGTTGATTAGGTGATTATATGCTATCTCCGAAAGGTCGGGAAATTTGTAGTCATAAATATAAACAGCAAAGCCTTTTTCGATTTGCTGTTTTATGTAATTATTGACTATTGCATACGATTTTCCCGAACCGGGTGTGCCTAAAACCATGCTTGCCCTGAACGGGTTTACAATGTTTATCCACCCGTCATTCCATTTCTTTTTATAGTAGAACCGGGTAGGTAGATTGATAGAATATTCGTTTTCTATTAATCGTGTTTCCTGTGCGAAACTTTCGTTCTCCAAATTAAACACATCATCCATCAGGTTATTTTTCAACAGGCGGGAAATCCATACTCCGGCAGCCAACAGGGAAAGATACCCGGCTGTCATGGCAAAGATATACAATGCCGTGTTTGCCGCCAGTGGTAACGGTAAAACCAATAACCACCAGTTCAGGAAGAACAGGATAAAACCGATTGTCAGGAATACATAAATCTTGTTCCATGTGATTTTTTCCTCTTTCACTCCCTTTGTTCCCAAACAGGAAAGCGCAAGGAATACCACTGAAAAAAGTTTGGTATATAGGATATTGGAGAACAGCCCGGCGGTACGCTGGAAGTTCAACAGTATTTTATCGACTACCCCGATATTGATACCCCACTCCCTGAACGACTGGTAACAAAACCAATAAATGTTTATCACTACAAATAAAATACTGATTGCCCGCATAAAGTCCATGACCTTTGCAAGTCCCCTTAAATCATCTTCATTCTGCATAATTGAAATTTTTATAGTTATTAAATACGTCTTTGTTTCTTCTTCTTTTTCTTCTTGGGTGGTGGAATTTGGCTGTTGTCGGGTGGTGTATCGTCCCCACCGGATAACAGACTGAATAGTCCCGCAATGGCTTTACCTGTATTTTCAAGATGTCCGGTCGGGTTATATTCCGGTTTTTGTTCCTGCGTTTCCTGTTTACTGTTTCCCGTCAAAGTACGGGAGCCGGAAAACAGGTCATTGAACACATTGGCGGAAAAGTCTTTTCCCAACCGTGAACCGTTCAGGACGGTACGGTTTTCGTGGTCGATGAATGTTACACCGTATATCCTGCCTGTATCGTTCTGCCGGAAAAGAACATCTATACCTTTCTTTTTCAGTTCTTGTTCCAGTTCCTTACGATTATGGGCGGATTTCATCACTGCGCCGACTGTCCGGCGGGTACGCTCTTTCAGGTTCTTGTCCTGAATGTCCTTTGTGGATTTCTTGATGTGTCGCTGAATGGCTTCGTAACCTACCGACTTACCCAAAGAAGAAGATTTGAACGGGTTTCCCTGCTTTTCTCCCTTGTCATTGGTCGCCGAATAGACAATGCCGTTATAGGGTTTACCGTTCACTTCCCCTTTCACTTCTTCCGCCTGTACATTATATATAGATAGCAACGCTTTGTATTCCGTGAAACTTTGGAAACGGTAGCTGCTGGCAAGGGCTTTCACCGTATTGGATAACTGGTGCTTTACGTCCCCTGCCCGGTAATCCACCTTTTTAAGTTCGGGGCGGTCGGCTGCCTGTTTCTTCTCTGCCGGATGCAGCCCGTACTTCTGTTCCAGTTCACGGGTGATTTGTTTGCTGCGGATATGCTCGAACTTGTCGTTTATCTTTTTGCCCGTATCATCCACCCGGATGGAAACGATATGTATATGATGCCTTGCAATATCTTCGTGCTTATACACCATATACGGCTGGTTGCCGTACCCCAACTTATCCATATACTCTTTGGCAATATCCGCCAACTGGCTGTCGGAAAGTACATCGTCCGGGTGCGGGTTCAGGGAGATATGAATAATTGGCTTTTCCGTTTTCAGGTCTGCGGGCAGGTGCATATCGAAACATTCCATACAACGCCGGATGCTGAAATTTCCGTCCTCACTTTCAAACATACGGTTACTTAAAAGTACCTTTCCCTGTTCTTCGTCCACCTTGTTTTGATTGTAAGAAAGCGCACCGAACAGGGAACTGCCTACGCTTATCTTTGCAACCATCTTGTTTCAAACTCACGGGTCAGTTCAATAATTTGGCGGTTCAGGTCGGCAAGTTCCATCGTTGCCTTTTCCAGTTTATAGAGAAATGCGAGTGCTTTCTTCTCGGAGAAATTGGTATTGAGAGCCTTTACCACCTGATTATAATTCACGGCTATACCCCTGTACTGGGAATATAAAGCGGTCAGCCGGGTATAATATTCTACCGCCGCCTTGTCGATTTTAATCACTTTGAACGGTTCGCCGAAGATACGGGCGGTGATAAAATGCGCTTTCGTGCGCATACCGGACTGGTCGAACAACGCCAAAAAGCGGGCGTGGTCTATCGCATTGAAGCTGATAGAGTACCTGAACACTGCCGGGTCTGCTTTGGGTTTTCGTCCTGCGCCACCCGGACGGGGCGCATTTTCATTTTTCTGTTTCATGCTACATTTCTTTAAAGGGTTACGACTTCGGAGTGACCCTATTCCGGCTTCGTCCGGGCAAGGCGTTCAAAGCTGCTGAAAGAATTTCAAGCTGCTTAGAACACACCTTGCTATTTGCCAGTGCAAATAAAAATCCGCCTACGGACGGATTGGAGTTAGCGGAGATTGGAACGCTCCCGACACCGGGGGCTTGGTTAGCTTGACCGATACCTTTCGGTTGCAAAGTAACAGGTATTAAAAATGCTGTGAAATAGCGGGTTATAGGACAAATGAGGACAAACGGGGACATTTGAGGACACATCTCGAAAGGGGTTGTTTTTCTACGTTTATTTGTCCCGGATTTCAAGAAAGAAAGCAATATGGATAGATGGATAGATGTAACGGAAAGCGGACGGAAAGAAAGCGGTTTTGAAAACTTGAAAACAAGATTTCAAGATTGCAATCTTTCAAGAAAGCAGGAAAGCAAACCGGATGGAATGATTGAAAGAAAACTGTCATTCAATCGGGAAAGCAAACTTTCTGCAAAGAAAACAAGCTGTCTTTGCAGAAAGATAACAAGAAACAAGGAAAGAGAAAAAGAAGTCATTCCGGCTTTCGAGCTTTCAACATGGAACGAAAGAAAACCATCCGTCAATCTGTACGGATGGAATGAAATAAAGATGTATCACAAAAAAGAATTATTACAATGAAGAAAGAAACCTTGTATGTGGCTTTCTCCACCCAAAAGGGCGGGGTCGGCAAAACAACATTCACCGTTTTGGTAGCAAGTTATCTGTATTATCTCAAAGGGTATAACGTGGCGGTCGTGGATTGCGATTACCCGCAGCACAGTATCAGTGCCATGCGCAAACGGGATGCCGAACAGGTGAACGGTGACGATTATTACAAACAGCTTGCTTTCAGCCAGTTCAAAACACTGGGAAAGAAAGCGTACCCGGTGTTGTGTAGTTCACCGGACGAAGCGATAAAAACGGCGGATGAATTTCTTGCGTCTGCCGGGTCGGATTATGATGTGGTCTTTTTCGACCTGCCCGGAACGGTGAACAGTGAGGGTGTTATCAATTCGCTTTCAGGGGTGGACTACATTTTCACTCCCATAGCCGCCGACCGGGTGGTATTGGAAAGCAGCCTTTCCTTTGCGGTAGCTATCAACAAACTGCTGGTAAAGAATGAAGCGTGCCGACTGAAAGGGCTGCACCTGTTTTGGAACATGGTAGATGGACGGGAAAAAACAGACCTGTACACCCTGTATGAACAGACCATCGGGGAACTGGAACTACCCCTTATGAAAGTATTTATCCCGGACACCAAAAGGTTTAAAAAAGAACTGGACGCACAGCGTAAAACCGTGTTCCGTTCTACGCTGTTCCCGGCGGACAAACGGCTGGTAAAGGGCAGCAACATGGAAGAACTGATAACTGAAATCGCATACCTTATTAAATTGTAACGATATGGCAAAGCAAAGCGGCGGGAAACCGCAAATTGACGAGGATTTTATGAAAGAGATTATTTCACAGGGTTTGCCCGTGAAAAAACAGGAAACACCATCGGTAACAGTAGAAACACCGGATAAGCCGGAAACTGTGAATAAGGAAGAAATCAAGGCAGAACCAAAGGAAGAAAAGGCGGTGAAAGAACCTGCCCGCCGGAAAAAGAACACTCCGGGCGACTACCGGGAAATCTATTTCGGGCGGGTGGACTTGACCGACCGACAACCGTTATATGTCAGCCGTACCACACACGAAAAGCTAATGAAGATAGTAACCGTTATCGGCGGACGCAAGGCAACCGTGAGCAGCTATGTAGAAAATATCCTGCTCCGGCATTTCGACCAGTTTCAGGACGAGATAAACGAACTGTACGAAAGCAAATTTGAAAAGCCGTTCTGATATGTTGAAATGGTTTATTATCGGAACACTCCTGTATTACGCCGTTCTCTTATGGCGATACAGGGATAGCTTGGGAACATGGTTCACGGGTGGAAAAAAGCAGCCGGAGCAGCCCAAAAGCAAACCGACCGTGAAAGCCGGAAACGGTGATTGTCTTGTAGGTGCAAGCCGTTACCGGATGGGACAAATGAGGACAAACGGGGACATCTTAGGACACCTTTCAAAAGGGGTTGATAATGCTTCTATATTTGTCCCGCAAAGCGATGAAACGGTAACTGAAACACCTGCTGCGCAAGCGATTGATACTGAATTTGAAATGGAATTTGAAGCGGAAGAAACGGACGTTTTGCCGAATGAAATCGAAGCGGAAGAAATCGCCTGCTACATGGGTGACGGTGAGCCGGAAATGGCACAGGGTATCACGCTGGGTGAGCTGGGGCAAATGGTTCAGGTCATTCAGATAAAACAAGCGTCCGACACAGAGGAACGGCAAGCCGTTCAAACCATCTGCCGGACGGAAACAAACCTGTTTCATTCGCTGGTGGAGCAGATAAACGGGGGCAGGTCACGGGTGGCGGAACTTTTACAAAAGCATGAGATACCCGTGCCCGCCACCGTCCCGGTTGCCGGAAGTAATGAAATGGCAGATTTTGACATGAACGATTTTCTTTAATGGTAAACTTTAAATAATAAGATGATGAAACAAAGAGATTACGGTTAGGACAAACCTTTGCATCAACGGGGAATACTCCCCGCAACCACAAAAATTCAATTATTAATCACTTCGTCGGGCGGACTATCCAACCGTCCGGCAATTTAAAAATCAATGTATTTATAATGAAAAAGAAAGTTCTCTTTTCGGCAGTCGCTCTATTGGCTGCATCCGCCACGTTCGCACAGGGCAACGGCATGGCGGGTATTACAGAAGCTACCAACATGGTAACGAGCTATTTCGACCCGGCAACAAAGTTAATTTACGCCATCGGTGCAGTGGTTGGGCTTATCGGGGGCGTAAAAGTGTACGGAAAATTCTCTTCGGGCGACCCTGACACCAGTAAAACGGCGGCTTCTTGGTTTGGTGCTTGTATCTTTTTGATTGTCGCTGCCACTATCCTACGTTCATTCTTCCTCTAAAGAAATGGACTATGGCAGACTATCCGATTAACAGGGGGATAGGCAAGCCAGTTGAGTTTAAAGGGTTGAAAAGTCAATATCTTTTCATTTTTGCGGGCGGGCTGTTAGCCCTGTTCGTGCTTTTCATCATCATGTACATGGTAGGCATTAACCAGTGGGTGTGTATCATCTTCGGCGTTACTTCGGCAACGCTGCTTGTATGGCTCACATTCCGGTTAAATGAAAAGTACGGGACACACGGGTTAATGAAATTGTCCGCACGCAAAAGCCACCCTTTCCATATCATCAACCGAAAAGCCATATCCCGATTATTCCATTTAAAACAAGCATCGAAATGAGAAATATATTAAAAGCTACTACGCTGGAAAACAAGTTTCCACTGTTCACGGTGGAAAACGGCTGTATCGTTTCCAAAGATGCCGACATAACGGTGGCGTTCCGGGTGGAACTGCCCGAACTGTTCACCGTCACGGCAGCCGAATACGAAGCGATACATTCCGCTTGGAACAAGGCGGTAAAGGTGCTGCCTGATTACAGCATCGTACACAAACAGGACTGGTTCATCAAAGAAAACTATGCGCCTGACATCCAAAAGGCTGATTTGAGTTTCCTTTCCCGTTCCTTTGAACGGCATTTCAATGAACGACCGTTCTTAAATCATACCTGCTACCTGTTCCTGACGAAAACGACAAAGGAACGCAGCCGGATGCAGAGTAATTTTTCCACCCTTTGCCGGGGCTTCCTTGTCCCCAAAGAGATAAAGGACAAGGAAACGGTTACAAAGTTCCTCGAAGCGGTGGGGCAGTTTGAAAGCATTATGAACGATAGCGGTTTCATTACCCTTACCCGCCTGAACTCGGACGAAATCACCGGAACAAGGGAAACGGCGGGTATCGTGGAGAAATACTTTTCACTCTCGCAAACGTACACCACCACATTGAAAGATATTTCACTGGGTGCTGACGAAATGAAGATTGGCGACAATATCCTTTGCCTGCATACCCTTTCGGATGCGGAAGATATGCCGGGCAAGGTGGGAACTGATACCCGCTATGAAAAGCTATCCACCGACCGGAGCGATTGCAGGTTATCTTTTGCTTCTCCGGTGGGCGTGTTGCTTTCCTGTAACCATATATATAACCAGTACATCTTCATTGACGACCATACAGAGAACCTGAAACAGTTTGAAAAGATGGCTCGCAATATGCACTCCCTTTCCAAATACAGCCGTGCCAATCAAATAAATAAGTCTTGGATTGAGGAATATTTGAATGAAGCACATTCACAGGGGCTTATCTCCGTGCGATGTCATTGTAATATCATGGCTTGGAGTGACGACCGGGACGAATTAAAGCACATTAAAAATGATGTGGGATCACAGCTCGCACTTATGGAGTGCAAGCCACGCCATAACACCACCGACACGCCGACCCTGTTTTGGGCGGGAATACCCGGCAATCAGGCGGATTTCCCGGCGGAAGAAAGTTTCTATACATTCATCGAACAGGCTCTTTGCCTGTTCACCGAAGAAACGAACTACAAAAGTTCGCTTTCCCCCTTTGGTATCAAGATGGTGGATAGGGTCACGGGAAAGCCGTTGCACATTGATATTTCAGACCTGCCCATGAAAAAAGGTATCATTACCAATCGCAACAAGTTTATACTTGGGCCGAGTGGTAGCGGTAAATCATTTTTCACCAATCACATGGTGCGCCAATATTACGAACAAAATGCGCACGTCCTGCTGGTTGATACCGGAAACAGTTATTTAGGTCTATGTGAAATGATAAATAGGAAAACGCACGGGGAAGATGGGATTTACTTTACCTATACCACTGAAAACCCGATAGCGTTTAATCCTTTCTATGTGGAAGATGGGGTATTCGATATTGAAAAGAAAGAGAGTATCAAAACGCTTATCCTGACCCTGTGGAAAAGGGACGATGAAGCACCCACACGGGCGGAAGAAGTGGCTTTATCAAACGCCGTAAGTTCCTATATCGAACTGATTACTAAGGATAGTTCGGTTACTCCCTGCTTCAATACGTTCTACGAGTATGTGAAAACCGATTACCGGGAACACCTGCAAGAAAAGAACGTCCGGGAAAAGGATTTCGATATAGACAATTTCCTGAATGTATTAGAACCTTACTACAAAGGGGGTGAATATGATTACCTGCTGAACTCCGACAAGGAGCTTGATTTGCTACATAAACGCTTCATTGTCTTTGAGTTGGATAATATCAAAGACCACAAAATTTTATTCCCGATTACTACGATTATCATCATGGAAGTATTTATTTCCAAAATGCGTAAACTAAAGGGTATCAGGAAATTAATATTGATAGAAGAAGCGTGGAAAGCGATTGCATCGGCGAACATGGCGGACTATATTAAGTACCTCTATAAAACAGTTAGAAAGTATTTCGGCGAAGCGATTGTAGTTACGCAAGAGGTCGAAGATATTATTTCCTCGCCCATTGTAAAAGAGAGTATTATAAACAATTCTGATTGTAAGATACTGCTCGACCAAAGGAAATACCTTAATAAATTCGATAGCATACAGAACCTTTTGGGACTGACCGATAAAGAGCGTTCACAGGTGCTTTCCATCAACCTTGCCAATCATCCGGGTAGAAAATACAAGGAAGTTTGGATAGGCTTAGGCGGTACACAGTCAGCCGTATATGCCACAGAAGTGAGTTTGGAAGAATATTTTACATACACCACCGAAGAAACGGAAAAGATGGAACTATTCGCCTTGTCCGAAAAGTTGGGCGGTAATCTCGAACTTGCTATCAAACGGCTTGCTTTCAGCAAGCGCAATCCCGAAAAATAATCAATTAACAATTTAAAAATCATTCAGTATGAAACATTTAAAATTCCTGTTTCCGGTGCTGTTATGCACTTTGTTATTGGGGCTTTCTTCCTGTAAGGAAACAAACACCGACCGTCTTAGGGCGATGTGTGGTGACTGGGAAAGCGTGAAAAAACGTCCTGCGTTCTCTCTCTTTGAGGAAAACGGGCATTACCGGGTAACGACCTATCGAAAGACCTACCGGGGAACTATCCAAACGGAAACCTATCAGATTTCAGAACAAGACGGAAACCTGTTCATCGAAACGGGGTTGTCCGTCCTGCTGACTTATGACAAAGAGAATGACCGGATTCTGCTTTCACCCGGCGGAGAATACAAACGGAGTAACCAACCAATAAAGAAGTAAGCGTATGAAAACAAAGATTATAATGCTGCTCGTAGTATGCAGCCTGTTTGCCGGAAAGGTAAACGCACAGTGGGTGGTGAGTGACCCCGGCAATTTGGCACAAGGGATTATCAATGCGTCAAAGAACATCATTCAGACTTCTTCGACCGCACAGAATATGATAAAGAATTTTCAGGAAACGGTAAAGATTTATCAACAGGGTAAGGAATACTACGACATGCTTAAATCAGTGCATAACCTTGTCAAAGATGCCCGGAAAGTACAAAAGTCTATCCTGCTTATCGGTGAGATTTCCGACATCTACGTGAACAGTTTTCAGAAGATGCTTTCGGATGAAAACTATACGCCGGACGAACTTTCAGCCATCGCCTACGGATATACCCAACTGTTGCAGGAAAGTTCCGATGTGCTGGAAGAAATGAAAAGCGTGGTGAACATCAACGGGCTTTCCATGTCGGATAAAGAACGGATGGACGTTATCGACCGGACGTATAACTCCATCAGGAACTACCGGGATTTGGTGAGTTACTATACCCGCAAGAATATTTCCGTTTCCTACCTGCGGGCGAAAAAGAAAAAGGACACCGACCGGGTAATGGCTCTTTATGGTTCGGCGGATGAACGTTACTGGTAACTTCAAATAAATCAAAGATATGTTATTAGCAATCGAATTTGATAATCTGCATCAGATTTTACGAAGTCTGTACACGGATATGATGCCACTTTGCGCAAACATGGCGGGGGTAGCCAAAGGAATAGCGGGACTGGGGGCTTTGTTTTATGTGGCTGCCAAAGTATGGCAGTCGCTCGCCAGTGCCGAACCGATAGACGTTTACCCTTTGCTCCGTCCTTTTGTGATTGGTTTCTGTATTATGTTCTTTCCCACATTCGTACTGGGTACGATTAACAGCGTGATGTCGCCAGTAGTCAAGGGGTGTAACAATATGCTCGAAACGCAAACTTTCGATATGAACGCCTACCGGGAACAAAAGGACAAACTGGAATATGAAGCGATGGTGCGCAATCCGGAAACGGCTTACCTTGTTTCGGATGAAGCATTTGATAAACAGATTGACGAATTGGGATGGTCTGCCAAAGATATTGCCACAATGGGCGGTATGTACATGGATAGGGCAGCCCACAATATCAAGCAATCCGTCCGGGATTGGTTCAGGGAATTGTTGGAACTGCTTTTTCAATCGGCAGCCCTTGTGATAGATACTATCCGAACCTTTTTCTTGATTGTCCTTTCCATACTGGGTCCGATAGCCTTTGCCATCAGTGTATATGATGGCTTTCAGGCGACACTGACCCAATGGATAACAAGGTACATTTCCGTTTACCTGTGGCTGCCCGTTTCAGACCTGTTCAGTTCCATTCTTGCCCGAATACAGGTGCTTATGTTGCAAAAGGATATTCAGGAGCTATCAGACCCCAATTTCGTACCCGATAGCAGCAATTCAGTTTATATAATATTTATGATAATCGGTATCATCGGTTACTTCACCATCCCCACCGTATCGAACTGGATTATTCAGGCGGGCGGAATGGGTAACATGAGCCGGAATATAAACAGTGCAGCTAACAAAACGGGTAGCGGAGTGGGTGCAGTAGCCGGAGCAGCAACCGGAAACGCTGGCGGCAGGGTCGGCGGTAAATTAATCAAAAGTAACCAATAATTAAAAATCAAGATGGAATTTAAAAGTTTAAAGAACATTGAAACCAGTTTCAAACAGATACGGCTTTTCGGGATTGTGTTTGTCGTTATGTGTACCCTGATAACGGGTTATGCCGTTTGGAACTCCTACACGTTTGCCGAAGCGCAACGGCAGAAGATTTATGTGCTGGACGGTGGCAAGTCGTTGATGCTTGCGCTTTCGCAAGACCTGACACAAAACCGTCCGGTCGAAGCAAGGGAACACGTAAAGCGTTTTCACGAACTGTTTTTCACATTGTCACCGGATAAGAACGCTATCGAAAGCAATATCAAACGGTCGCTGTTCCTCGCCGATAAGAGCGCATTTAACTATTACCGTGACCTCTCGGAAAAGGGATATTACAACCGTATCATTTCGGGCAATATCAGCCAGACCATACAGATAGACAGCGTTTCTTGCAATTTCGATGTGTACCCGTATGCGGTGGCTACCTATGCCCGCCAAATGATTATCCGTGAAAGCAGCGTGACGGAAAGAAGCCTTGTCACCCGTTGCCGGTTATTGAACGCTGTGCGCTCGGATAATAACCCGCACGGCTTTATGATGGAAAGTTTCGAGATAACGGAAAACAAGGACTTGAACACCATAAAGCGGTAAGCCATGATACGGAAAATTCTCTCTCCGGTGAATCAGGCAATTACCCATGTGCAGGACTGGGCGGATGAAAAACTCCGCCACCTGTGCGGGCGCATGACACCGGAAATAAGGCTGGCAGTCATACTGCTTATGCTTCTGTTCTTCGGCGGGCTATCCATCTACTTTACGGTATCATCCATTTACCGGATAGGAAAAGAGGATGGCGAAACCATACGGATAGAACACATCAGGCAGTTGCAGTTACAAAGTAAAGACAGTACGAACATTTTTAATCAGTCAGACAATGGAAGAAAAAGAAGTGAAGAATGAAGTTCCCGCACCGGAAACGGACAGGAAGAAAGAACCTGAAAAACAGGTAAAGGAAAAAAAAGAACTGACCCCGCAGCAGATACAGCAGCGAAAGAAGATGCTGGTTTACCCGCTTATGGGACTGGTTTTCTTGGGGTCTATGTACCTGATTTTCGCACCGTCCGATAAGGACGAAGCAAAGGTGGAAAACGTGGGCGGATTTAATGCCGATATTCCGCAACCCAAAGGGGACGGGATAATCAGCGATAAAAAGACCGCCTACGAACAGGAGCAAATGGAGAACAAACAGGCGGACAAAATGCGCTCCTTACAGGATTTTGCCTTTTCGCTTGGAGAGGAAAACGGGAACGGGGAAGAAATGACCCTGATAGATGATGCTCCGGCGGAAAAACCGAAAACCAATGTAATAGACTTCGGGGCGGGTGCGCCTAACAATAGCCCTTCCTCTATCCAATCTTCGGCGGCAGCTTACCGGGACATGAACCGACAGTTAGGCAGTTTCTACGAAACGCCGAAAGAGGACAAGGAAAAAGAGGAACTGAAACGTCAGGTGAAAGAACTCACAGCCCGGCTCGATGCGAAAGAAAACGGTGCGGGCGGCATGGATGAACAGGTGGCTCTTATGGAAAAATCCTACGAACTGGCGGCAAAATACATGAACGGACAGAACGGGCAAAGCGTACCACCGCAACCGGGACAGATTGCACAGGTCGCACCGTCCGCACCTGTTCAGGGAAGTGGAAATGCCACACCTGTAAAATCGGTATCGGACAGGACGGTTTCAGGATTACAGCAGCCTATGAGCAACGCCGAATTTATCGCCGAATACAGCAAGCCACGCAATTACGGGTTTAATACGGCGGTCGGCAGTGGTTATTCGATGGGGAAAAATACTATCCGGGCGTGTGTGCATAACGACCAAACACTTATGGACGGGCAGACCGTCAAGCTCCGGCTGTTAGAACCACTGCAAGCGGGGAACGTGATTGTCCCGAAAAACAGCCTTGTTTCAGGAAGTGCCAAAGTGCAGGGGGAACGGCTCGACATACTGGTTTCCTCGCTCGAATATGCGGGTAATATCATTCCGGTGGAACTTGCCGTTTACGACAGTGACGGGCAAAAGGGGCTTTCCGTCCCCTCGTCACTGGAACAGGAAGCGGCAAAAGAAGCGATGGCGAATATCGGTGCGGGGCTGGGTACGAGCATTTCCTTTGCGCAAAGTGCCGGGCAGCAGGTCGCAATGGATATTACAAGGGGTTTGATGCAAGGTGGGTCGCAATACCTTGCCAAGAAATTCAGAACGGTAAAAGTCCATCTGAAAGCGAACTATCAGGTAATGCTTTACGCCAAACAACAGTAATTTATTTATCAACCATAAAAATTTCAATCCAAAATGAAAAAGTTAATTATCATGTTTGCCCTGCTTTTGGGCGTGGTTTCAATGAAAGCACAAAGTAATGACTTGTATCAAGGCATTACAAAGAAGCTCCCTTACCGCCAAATGGTGACACCTTACGGTGTACAGGTGACGTTCTCCAAAACAGTACATATCATTTTCCCGTCTGCCGTTAAATACGTGGACTTAGGCAGTAACTACATTATTGCCGGAAAAGCGGACGGGGCGGAAAATGTTGTCAGGGTGAAAGCCACAACAGAGGGCTTTCCCGGTGAAACCAATTTTTCCGTTATCTGTGAGGATGGTAGCTTTTACAGTTTTAATGCAAAGTACGCACATGAACCGGAAATGCTGAACATCGAAATGAAAGACTTCTTGGAGAATGAGGACACAACGGATTTCAGCCATACCCGGATGAACATCTATTTCCGTGAACTGGGTAACGAAAGCCCGCTTTTGGTAAAGCTGATTATGCAGTCCATCTACAAAAACAATGACCGGGAAATAAAGCATTTGGGATGCAAACGGTTCGGAGTGCAGTTCTTGGTAAAGGGCATTTATTCGCATAACGGGCTGTTCTACTTCCACACACAAACAAAGAACAGTTCAAACGTGCCGTTTGATACCGACTTTATCCGTTTCAAGATTGTGGATAAGAAAGTAGCCAAAAGAACGGCTATTCAGGAAACGGTGATTGACCCGGTACGGAGCTATAACGAAATACTGGTTATCGGTGGTAAAAGTACAGTCCGCACCGTGTACACCGTTCCACAGTTCACTATCCCGGATGATAAGATATTAGTTATCGAACTGGTAGAAAAGAACGGGGGCAGACACCAAACTATCCGGGTGGAGAACTCCGACATTGTGGCTGCCAAAGTGATTAATGAACTTAAAATCAAATGAACATGAAAAGGATATGCTGTATTATATCCCTTTTTGTGCTGTGCCTGACTTTCAACCAGGCACACGCACAAAGATGTCTGCCGGGAATGAAAGGCTTGCAGGTTACGGGCGGCATGGCGGACGGTGTTCACTGGAACAGTAAAAGTGATTTCGCTTATTACTTCGGGGCTGCCATGAGTGCCTATACCAAAAACGGGAACAGGTGGGTTGTCGGCGGGGAATATCTCGAAAAGCATTACCCCTATAAGGATTTACAGATACCCGTAAGCCAGTTTACAGGTGAGGGCGGTTACTATCTGAATTTCCTTTCAGATAGGAAGAAAACCTTTTTTCTTTCGCTTGGATTGTCCGCACTTGCCGGGTACGAAACAAGCAACTGGGGCGATAAATTGCTGCCCGATGGTTCGACCCTGACCGATAAGGACGGTTTTGTCTATGGCGGTGCGCTGACGCTGGAACTGGAGAGTTACATTACCGACCGGGTGGTGTTCCTGATTAACGCAAGGGAAAGATGCCTGTTCGGTTCTTCAGTCGGAAAGTTCCACACACAGTTTGGCGTGGGACTGAAATTTATAATGTGATAAACTAACCTATTATATATAATGTATATGAGAAATGTAATTTATAAGATGCTAACAGGGTGCTACATGATGGTTGCCTTGTTATTAGTGGGTGCGTGTAATGACGATGTGGATATACAGCAGTCTTACCCGTTTAGTATCGAAACGATGCCAGTGCCGAAAAAATTAAAGGTGGGTGAAACCGCCGAAATCAGGTACCAGCTTCACCGGGACGGGCGGTTTGAGGAAACAAAGTATTTCATCCGCTATTTCCAGCCGGACGGGGCGGGAACGCTGAAAATGTCCAATGGGACGGTTTTATTGCCGAATGACCTGTACCCGCTTCCGGGCGAAACATTCCGGCTTTACTATACTTCCGCATCGACCGACCAACAAACGGTAGATGTGTATTTTCAGGATAGCTTCGGGGAGATACAACAGCTTACCTTTTCGTTCAATAACGATAACAGTAAAGAAAAACAGGAAGAATAAAAATGGAAACATGAGTTACATACCTTGTACTTCTCGCTCTCTTTTTGAGGTACACTGTATTTGAACTGAAAAATGCCCCTACCGATGTGGAACTATGGGGTGAAATACTGGGATAAAACTCTATAAAAGTCTGATAAATTATGTATTATCAGACTTTTATTTTATTTTTGAAGTACAAAAAAGCAACTGATTATGGGAAAAGGTGATATAAAGAGTAAAAGAGGTAAAATATTTAATAAGTCTTATGGTGTTAGGAGACCTCAGAAAAAGAAGAAACACAATACAAATATCTCGAATAGAAAATGTGTATATTGTGGCATTTCACTACTAAAGAGAAGTGAGGCAGCTAAATTTCAGGCAAAAAACAAATATTATCCTGATAATGGCGCAACACGTGACCATGTTCCACAACAATGTTTATTTGAAGGATATAGTGATAATTTTAAAAAGAATAGATTTGTTGTTCCATGTTGTCACAAATGTAATCTCGAATTTTCCAAAAACGAACAAGAATTACGAAATCTTATTGGAATAGCTAATGAAAATGATGAAATGCAGGATGCTATAACACAGAGTGCCGTTAAATCAATTCTTTCTAAAAAAGACTACGAAAAGGGATTATTTATTGATATTTGCGGAAATGTACAGGGGGTAGAATTTGATTTAGACAAATTATCTCCCAATCATATTAAAAACTTCAAAGGCGTGTACTATAAAAAATATAAAAAAGTATTTCCTAAAGGATTTGATGTACATGTAGTAGATATGAAATTAAGTAGCAATTTTGAGGAAATAGCATTAGACTTTCTAAATAGAAACTCTGAATGGCAATATTCAGGACATAAAGATATTTTCAAATATAGGATAGAGTTGGGAAAAATAGGTTCCGATAGCGAATTAGTAAAAACAAACGACATAAAGCAAGCAATAATAGTGTTATGTCATTTATGTTATCATAAAAGATTTGACATTTTAGTTATTGCAAATAAGAAACAATTAGGCTATATAAAAAAATAATATCACGCACCATTTTGTCGTAAAAAATAGAAGCTTTTTAGAGAAAAACCACAAATATAATTTTAACTACTTTTTTACAAATTACCCGGATATGGAATACCAAACATATCTAATAAATTAATATATGCTTTTGTATTATACTTTGCTTCATCAAGCATTTTTGCCCGCCGTTCTCCTTCTTCTTTTGTTGGCGCATTAGCTTTTACCACTGTCTTGATTGCTTCAAACTGTACTTCAAATTGCTGTTCTTGTATATTGTCCATAATTGTCTATTATAAAATTATTTTCAAAGATAAAGTTTTAATTTGAAAATCAGAGGAATAAAAAAGGTTTCTTTGCTATCTTTCTTTTTCCGCTTCGGCTCACGGAAAGAAAGTAGCGGCGGCAAATGCCGCCGTTCTTCATTAACCGATTATAATGTCCTTTATGGGTGTGTTATGTTCCAACCATTCTTTTACACATTCCATATTATATTCACTCGTTATAACTGCCTTATCTACGTCTATGGACGTGAAACGGGTGCTTTCGTAGCTATCTATCCAGCCTTTCAGGGAACAGACACCCCACGTTTTCACATCTTCAAAAATACCGTCCAGTGTGCCGATAGGGTCGCCGAAAGTAACTATCATTGCATCGAATGTCGTTTCGTCGGGCAACAGTTCCAAATATTTCAAAGACCCGAAACCGTCCGTCTTACGTCCGAAAGACCAGTCATAGGAATAAAGTTCATCCCCCCATTGGTGCGGCGTGTCAAAACGTACTTTCACCTGCACGGAATGTTCGTTTTCTTCTACGGCTTCAATAATACCTGTTACCAGTAAGCCCGTAAATATGCACTTGCAACGTCTGCCGATAATCCTTTTATTTACTTCTGTCGTTTTCATAAATGTAGCTTTTAAATTGTTATTGTACCTTTTCTTTTTTCGCCATCCATTCATCCCGCCGTTTGCGGCACTCGTCAAGTGTTTTGGCAAGGGTGCTGAACAGTTCGCCGTCTGTATGGCGGTAATCATATTGATAATAGATTTGACCCCTAAATGCGCCTAAACAGCATTTTACATATTTTTCTTCTCCCGGTGTTTGGGTAATGCTTACCCCGTTTTTGTTTAAACTTTCCATATTGTTATAATTTAAAATGAGTTGTCAGATAATCAGAAGTGAAAGCAGGACAATGAAAATAAAAGCCATACAAAACAGGTAAACGGCGGATATAAACAGCCGGAGAACGAACCGGAGAATAAAAAAGCCTATGATTAGGGCTATCCACATTCCGGCGGTGCTGGTGGCTGCCTGATAGATGATAAAAGCCAATATAGACCATCGTAAAAAAGTCGTTATCTTATTATATACTTTCATTGTCTTGGTGTGTTGTGGGTGGATTGCTCCACCCGGTTAGTAATCAGGCGCAACGGAAAACAAAGCCGTTATCCATCCAGTAATCAGTCATAAACAGGTCACGGGCAAAAGCCGAATAATCAAAGTAGGTCTTTGCGAACTCCGGCAGGTCGTAACATTCCTCTACGATTTCATAGGCGTAATCTTCCTCGTCTTTATATTCTCCCTGATATTCATCCTCAAAAGAAGAAATAAGGTCGTCCGCATCTTCTTCGCTTATATCGCTGTTGTGGTGGTCGCACCATACGAAAAACGCTTCCTGCTCGGTTTCGCTTAGTTTCTCGATGGCATCCCGAAGCTCAAAGAACTTATCGGAAAGCCAACATTCGGTAATCAGGGCTTCCGGGATATTCTCGTAATCCTGAAACATAAATTCCGGGTCTTGCTCGTCCTTGTGCAGTTCCCGGCACGCTTCCATAAATTCGTCCTTGTCCGAATAATCGGAAAGGTCTAACCACTTGCCGAAAAGTGAACCACTGTTATACTTGTTGTAAGTACCTACATAAACTCTTGCTTCTGATAATGTTACCGCTTCCATGACTTTTGAATTTTAATCGTTTACATCGCTTGTCGCCCACCACATAAATTTTTCCTTTAACTGAATGGGAACATTGTCTTTTCAAAGGTTCGGGAATGGTACAGGGCAAATTATTATTTATGAAATACTACCCGTAGGTGTGGAGATTTCTAAAAAATAATTTGAACAGTAACAGGCACGGATATACCTTTGACAATGTTCCAATCAGTTTTAGGGAAAATTTTTCTCTTGTTTAAGAGGATAGAAGTAAAAGCCATCAGGCTTTTTGTATTGGGTAATGAGAGAGTAAAAAAAGGGCTTATAAAAGCCCCTCGTCTGTGAAACTGTAATAGCTTTCTTCTGTCAAGATGATATGGTCTAATAGGTGTAAATCCAAGACCTTGCAGGCTTCTTTTATTTTTGAGGTGATTTGCTTGTCCGGTTCACTCGGACGTAGATTGCCCGATGGGTGGTTATGTGAGAGGATTATGCCCGAAGCATGGACTTTTAAGGCGGTTTGCAGGATGATTTTCACGTCCATTACTGTTTCAGCCATGCCGCCTTTAGAGATAAGGGAAACGCCTAAAGCCTTATTTGCCCGATTGAGGAACATTACATAACTTTCTTCGTGGTGTTCCATACATTCGGAATAGAAAGGTTTTAAGTAAGAATAAGAAGTTTGAGAAGAAAGTATTTTCATTCTTTCGGATGCTTTTACATTGTCTTTATAAGAGATAGTGATTTCCGGCATGGTAAATTCTGTTGTTTTCATAACACTTGAATTTTAAATTAAACAATAAGAAATTTTGCCGGACACCCACAGTTTGGCGGGGACTTCAACCTAATCTTTTCAAAAAATACGACCCGCAGGTGTGGAGATTTTTTAGAAAACCGGAACGGCTCGGATTTGGTATTTGTCCCCGCCGGGCCGTAACTTTGCTAAAATTTGTGATTGAGATACATTACTTTAGGGAACTGAAAAAGGGGTATCACTGGTGACACCCCTTAGACAACCGAATACCTTAAACAGTTATTCGTCATAGGTTCTATATCCTATCGGTTTGCGTGGCTTCGGTTCGGGTTTGCTTAATAACTGGGTCAATGCTTGGTACACTTCGCTGAATTGTGCATCCGTACTCTGTTCCAGTTCTTCGATGCGTTTAAGAAGTTCCTCGTAACCGATTGACATTTGCCGCATGAGGACGAAAGCACGCATGATGGAAATATTCACGTCTATGGCAGTCTGACTGCGTAAGACACTACTAAGCATGGCGACACCCTGCTCCAAAAATGCGAGAGGCGAGGTCGGTGTGTGCCGGATATTTTCAGGGAACTTATCACAATTTGTGATAAGTCCCTGCCATTCATCCTTTGTTAGCTGAAAAGCAAAGTCACTGGGAAAACGGGATAAGTTTCTTTTAACTGCCTGTTTCAAAGCTCTTGTTTCAACTTGATAAAGTTCTGCCAAATGGAAATCGAGCATGACCCGGCAACCTCTGACCTCAAAGATTTTGTTTTGGATGATTTGTAAGTCCATAATGTTATTATTTAATGGTGAGTAATTGGAAGCATAAAGGGACTTATCACAATTTGTGATAAGTTCCCCTATATACCTATTTCATAGATACTTCTTTGTAGATTTTTTCAATGCCGACAAATTTCTTGTCAAGTCCCTGCATATCGTTACTTATCTTGTTATTGGTAATGCGGGCGTATATCTGTGTGGTTTCTATATTGGTGTGTCCCAGCATCTTACTAACAGTTTCAACGGGTACACCTTTTGCAAGAGTAGTTGTCGTTGCAAAAGTATGCCTCGCAAGGTGAAATGTCAAGTTCTTTTTAATCCCGCAAACATCCGCAATTTCTTTCAAATACGCATTTAATTTCTGATTGCTGATTACAGGAAGTATCTTACCATCAGGCAAATTACCTTTATACTTCTTCAATATCATTTTGGGAATATCCAGCAAAGGAACATTTACGTCCGTGTTAGTTTTTTGACGTTTGGTGATTATCCATAAATTACCGTCAAAGGATTTACGAATATTATCTTGCGTAAGATTGGCAACATCTATGTAAGCCAAACCAGTGAAGCAGGAAAAGATAAACAAGTCCCTGACGTTTTCCAACCGTTCAGAAACCATCTTCTTTTTAAGGATGATTTTTATTTCATCCTCTGACAAGTAACCCCTATCCACTTTTTCCAAACGTATTTTATAACTGGCGAATGGGTCGCCTATCAAAATGCCATTATTACGGGCAATCAGGATGATACGTTTGAAAAACTGCATGAACTTGGCGGTCGTGTTATAACCACATTTACAGGTAGTACGCAAATATAACTCGAAGTCTGTAATGAACATCGGTGTTATTTCATTTATCGCAAAATCCGATACATTATATTTGCTTTGGATGAACTCGGCAAGATGGCGGCGGGTCACTTCATATTTACGGTAGGTAGCAATCGTTTTAGATATGCCGACCAACTGCTTAACATCATCATTATGCTTTTTGAAAAGGGTAAGGACGGTTTCGTGTTTCTCACTGTGTCCCAAAAATTCATTCTTCACCTTTTCGGCTGTTACATAATTGTCACGCCGTTGTTGTTCGTGGTAGATATTGTTCAGGGATGCTTTTATATCATCTAATAAAGCATTGATTTTACCTGCATCCTTACCTTTGGCTTTTCCTGCTGCGATATTCCAGCTATCAGGCAAAATGCTTTGTTTTGTGCTGAACTGGCAAAGTTTACCGTCAATGGTAATTCTTGCCATAATCATAACTTCACCGTTCTTTTTTTCAGAGCCTTTCTTTAAATAGAAAAGGACTTTAAATGTACTCTTCATAACCTCACATTTTTAAGTTGCAAAACTACTAATAACTTGTTAAATGTGAGATAGATAGACGGTGGACAAATTCAGACTTTCTGCGGTCATTTCGGGACAAATCGTTACCGTTTTTGTCTGGTAGGGAATAGGTAACGATTTAGTAACGAAACTATGTCTTTTATAGTCCTTTTGTTGTCTTGGAAACAGGACTTATAGGCAATAAAAAAACCTACAAATCGCTGATTTGTAGGTTTTTGTCCACTTACTGTCCAGTTTTGTCCAGTAGGTTCTGCGGAGAGGGAGGGATTCGAACCCCCGGTACCTCGCAGTACAACGGTTTTCAAGACCGCCGCAATCGACCACTCTGCCACCTCTCCAAAACTCCTTTATCAGAAGTGCTTTCCGTTGAAAGCGGTGCAAAGGTACGAATCATTTTTAAATCTGCAAACAATCTGATATTTTTTTCGCGAATAAATCGTATTTTTGCAGACCATTAGTAAGAACAAAGATATGATATACCCTCAAAATTTTGAGCAAAAGATAGGATTCGACCAGATCAGGCAGTTACTGAAAGATAAATGTCTCAGCACTTTAGGTGAAGAGCGGGTGATGGATATGACCTTTTCCGAACAACATGAAGAAGTAGAAGAGCAATTAAACCAGGTAACTGAGTTTGTTCGTATCATTCAGGAAGAGGACGGATTTCCCGACCAGTTTTTCTTTGATGTCCGCCCGTCGCTGAAACGTGTGCGGATAGAAGGCATGTATCTGGACGAGCAGGAACTGTTTGACCTGCGGCGTTCATTAGAAACCATTCGAGACATCGTACGTTTTCTGCACCGGAGTGAAGATGAAGAAGAAAACGATGCCCCCTACCCTAGTCTGAAAAGACTGGCGGGAGATATTGCCGTATTCCCACAACTAATCGGGAAGATAGACGGTATCCTTAATAAATATGGTAAAATCAAGGATAACGCTTCTACTGAGTTAGCCCGCATACGCCGTGAGCTTGCCAGCACAATGGGAAGTATCTCACGCTCTTTGAACAGTATCCTGCGTAATGCACAGTCCGAAGGCTATGTGGATAAAGACGTAGCTCCCACCATGCGCGACGGCCGCTTGGTAATCCCCGTTGCACCGGGATTGAAACGAAAAATCAAAGGAATCGTACATGATGAATCCGCCAGTGGAAAGACAGTATTTATAGAACCTGCCGAAGTGGTAGAAGCCAATAACCGTATCCGCGAACTCGAAGGAGACGAACGACGCGAGATTATCCGTATTCTCGTCGAGTTTTCAAACATACTCCGCCCGTCTATCCCGGAAATTCTTCAATCGTATGAGTTCCTGGCAGAGGTTGATTTTATCCGTGCGAAAAGTTATTTTGCGATACAGACGAATAGCCTGAAACCTTCTGTAGAAAATGAACAACTGCTGGATTGGACGATGGCTGTACATCCGCTACTACAACTTTCACTAGCCAAGCATGGCAAGAAAGTCGTACCGCTGGATATGGAACTTAATCAGAAACAGCGCATTCTTATTATATCCGGCCCGAATGCCGGCGGTAAATCGGTCTGTCTGAAAACAGTCGGGTTACTACAATATATGTTGCAATGCGGTATGTTGATTCCTCTGCACGAACGCAGTCATGCAGGTATATTCAGCAGCATCTTTATTGATATCGGTGATGAACAGTCCATCGAAGACGACCTGAGTACTTACTCTTCTCACCTGACCAATATGAAGATTATGATGAAGAGCTGTAACGAACGCAGCCTTATTCTGATTGATGAATTTGGTGGTGGTACGGAACCACAGATTGGTGGCGCCATCGCCGAAGCCGTATTGAAGCGTTTCAATCAGAAGCGGACATTCGGAGTTATCACCACTCACTATCAGAATCTGAAGCATTTTGCCGAAGACCATGAAGGAGTAGTGAACGGAGCTATGCTTTATGACCGCCATCTGATGCAAGCGCTTTTCCAACTGCAAATCGGAAATCCGGGAAGTTCATTCGCCGTAGAAATTGCCCGAAAAATCGGATTGCCGGAAGATGTCATTGCCGATGCTTCGGAAATCGTAGGAAGCGAGTATATCAATGCCGACAAATATCTCCAGGATATTGTCCGCGACAAGCGTTACTGGGAAGGCAAACGTCAAACCATCCGCCAACGGGAAAAGCATATGGAAGAGACTATCACCCGCTATCAGACGGAAATAGAAGAATTGCAGAAATCACGGAAAGAGATTATCAAGCAGGCAAAAGAAGAAGCGGAACGAATGTTGCAAGAATCGAATGCCCGCATTGAAAATACGATTCGTACCATCAAGGAAGCACAGGCCGAAAAGGAAAAGACACGCCTGGCACGTCAAGAACTGACCGACTTCCGCACTTCCCTGGATACATTGGCTTCCAAAGAGCAGGAAGAGAAGATGGTACGAAAGATGGAGAAACTGAAAGAGAAGCAGGAACGGAAGAAGAACAAGAAAAACGAACCGAAAGTCGCAGCTTCCTCTCCTTCAAGTACTCCCAAAGCAACCCCTATTGCAGTTGGCGAAAATGTAAAAATCAAGGGACAGACCAGCATCGGGCAGGTGATGGAAATCAGCGGCAAAAACGCGACTGTCGCTTTCGGAAGCATTAAGACAACCGTAAAATTAGACCGTCTCGAACGTAGTAATGCCGTTCAAAAAACGGAAGGTATTGCCAAAAGCACCTTTGTCAGCAGTCAGACGCATGACCAGATGTATGAGAAGAAACTTAGTTTCAAACAAGACATCGATGTCCGGGGAATGCGTGGAGACGAAGCACTACAAGCTGTCACTTATTTTGTTGATGACGCTATATTAGTCGGCATGGACCGTGTACGTATCCTCCACGGCACAGGAACCGGAATACTTCGTACTCTTATCCGTCAATATCTGTCCACCGTACCGGGAGTCAGTCATTATGCTGACGAACATGTTCAGTTCGGTGGTGCCGGAATCACGGTAGTCGATTTTGACTAATCTGTAAACAAAACGTCTAAAGAACTTGTTCTCATTTAGAAAACCACTACCTTTGCTACGGTGGTTTTCTAAAACGAGAATAAAGCATGAAAAATAACCTGTTAAGCGAAAAGCTTATTTACACCGGAGACAGCCTGACTCCTACCCACATCCATCTTTGTACGTACAACACTACTGAGATGCAGGAAAACTCCGGCGATACATTTCAATCCGTCAAAGATACATTGGACAATTCACGAATCAACTGGTTGCAAGTGCACGGATTGAAAGATACGGAAACTATCCGTGAAATTTGCAGTCATTTTGAAATAGATTTCCTTGTATTACAGGACATTCTGAACTCTGACCACCCTACCAAAATCGAAGAACATGACAAGTATATTGTCCTGATTCTAAAATTATTCTACCCCAATACGCATAAAGAGGAAGACGAACTGGACGAATTGCTCCAACAACAGGTATGTATTATCCTCGGAAGCAATTACGTGCTTACTTTCCTCGAAAAGGAAACCGACTTCTTCGATGACGTCAATTCTGCTCTGCGCAACGATGTCCTGAAAATACGTAGCCGTCAGACGGATTACCTGCTTAGCGTATTACTGAACAGTGTAATGGCAAACTATATCTCGATCATCTCCTCCATTGACGACGCACTCGAAGACCTGGAAGAGGAACTGCTCACTATCACCGAAGGAAACGACATCGGTGTCCAGATTCAGGCACTCCGACGCCAATATATGCTGATGAAGAAATCTATTCTTCCATTGAAAGAGCAATATGTAAAACTGTTACGTGCAGAAAACCTACTCATTCATAAGGTGAACCGCGCTTTCTTCAATGACGTGAACGACCACTTGCAGTTTGTCTTGCAAACCATTGAAATCTGCCGGGAAACGCTTTCTTCATTAGTAGACCTTTATATCTCCAATAATGACTTACGGATGAACAACATCATGAAACGGCTGACCATCGTGTCCACCATTTTCATACCTCTGACCTTTTTAGCCGGAGTATGGGGGATGAACTATAAATGGATGCCCGAACTGGATTGGCGTTATGGTTATTTATTTGCCTGGTTTGTGATGGGGATTATCGGTATTATCGTATATTTGTTCTTCAAAAAGAAAAATTGGTATTAATAAAAACACACCTTCAGTCATGAAATCAATCAAAGAGCTATATAGGATAGGCACAGGTCCTTCCAGTAGCCACACAATGGGACCACGTAAAGCTGCTGAAATGTTTCTGGAACGCCATCCGGATGCCGCTTCTTTCAAAGTTACTCTTTATGGCAGTTTAGCCGCTACGGGCAAAGGGCACATGACAGATGTAGCTATCATAGATACTCTGCAGCCTACTGCTCCGGTGGAAATCGTATGGCAACCCAAAGTATTCCTGCCTTTCCATCCGAACGGGATGACTTTTGCCGCCCTTGATGCCAATAATAAGATAACCGAGAATTGGACTGTCTACAGCATAGGCGGCGGCGCGTTAGCAGAAAACAATGATAATCCGACTATCGAAAGCCCGGAAGTGTATGGCATGAACAATATGACCGAAATACTGCAATGGTGCGAACATACCGGGAAAAGTTATTGGGAATATGTGAAGGAATGCGAGAATGAAGATATATGGGATTATCTGGCAGAGGTATGGACTACCATGAAAGATGCAATCCACCGCGGACTGGAAGCGGAAGGCGTATTGCCCGGACCGCTAAACCTGAGACGTAAAGCTTCCACCTATTATATACGTGCCACCGGTTATAAGCAATCTCTCCAATCCAGAGGACTTGTCTTTTCATATGCCCTGGCAGTAAGTGAAGAGAATGCTTCCGGCGGAAAGATTGTAACCGCACCGACCTGCGGTTCGTGCGGTGTGATGCCTGCCGTGCTTTATCATTTACAAAAAAGTCGCGAGTTCAGCGATATGCGTATCTTACGCGCATTGGCTACTGCCGGATTAATCGGAAACATTGTCAAATTCAATGCATCTATCTCCGGTGCGGAAGTAGGCTGTCAGGGAGAAGTAGGCGTTGCCTGCGCCATGGCTTCGGCTGCTGCCAATCAATTATTCGGTGGCAGTCCAGCACAGATCGAATATGCTGCCGAAATGGGACTTGAACACCATTTGGGTATGACTTGCGACCCTGTCTGCGGCTTGGTACAAATTCCCTGTATCGAACGTAATGCTTATGCCGCCGCTCGTGCATTGGATGCCAACATTTATTCATCTTTTACAGATGGTATGCACCGCGTCTCATTCGACAAAGTAGTGCAAGTCATGAAACAGACCGGACACGACCTGCCGTCACTCTACAAAGAAACAAGTGAAGGCGGATTGGCTAAAGATTACCAACAGATGTAGTTATAAACAATAACGGGTTATTTCTTTCAAGGAAATAACCCGTTATTGTTATTATTCAAACCACTTCGTTTCTCATCGAAAAACTATTCAGTAGGCGGCCAATTGGTATCATCTCCGTTACTGATATCTTTTTTATGCAGCAATCCACCTTCCTGTGAGAAATAAAGCGAATATCGTTGACTACCCAGTTTCACCTGAATCACGGATTCCGTCGGATTCTGCGGATACGTCAATACATAGACATCCGTTACTACCCACGCACTATAATCCGAATTTTGGAAAGCCGTATAAACTGCCGGTACCAACTGGTCGATGCTATCCAGTTCATTCTCGGTCATCACCCAATTCGCGTTGGCGTCAAACCAAACATCCAGTTCATCACCGGTCACCCAGCAGTCGGCCACATAATAGTCCCCTTTCATTTCCCATTCTATATTCTGTGCAGCCGGATACAGTTGCTTCAAAGCCTCAGTAATATTACTGGGCGGCACCAAGGCAGGATCATCGTCATCGTCACTACATGCGCTGAACGAAAGGGCGGTCATCATCAACACTACCGCCCATGCGCCAAACTTAAATTTCCACATAGCTATCTTCTTGTTTAGGTTTATCTATTACTATTATTCAATCAATCGTCAGCCTTCAAAAACTTTCCTTTTTTATCAAATTTGAAAGAAACTCCCGTAGATAATTCTACTTCATATCCTTTACGGTCACGTTCGACTTTCGTCACGCCCTCACTTACAAAATTATGCGCTTTCAGATAATCGACAGCAAATCCCGGAATTATACTTGCGGGAACAGACTGTCCTTTCTTTGCACTTACTTCTTCCCAGTTTCCTTTGCTATCAAAATCAATCTCCGTACCGTCCACCAACAACACTTCGTATTTGGTAGACTCCATCAAATCTTTATCAATCTTAATCTGAGCAACTTCAGGCTTCGTGAAATGACGATTGATAAAATTGCGTGCAGGAAGCGGCAATTGATTCATGTCTTTCGTTATCACATCAGTTGCGAATGAGAATTGTACGGCTACAATAGCCAACACAAGTAAAGATAGAATTTTCTTCATAATCGTTATTCTTTTTAGCGTTAATACTATACTTAGTTTTTATACTGCAAATAACGATACAGATTCTGGAAAGATTTAGGAATACTATGAGTTTGCTCATTTTTTGTATTCTTTAACCGTTCCCTTTACTTTGCCTTGTCAAAAGCCGGACTATAAATTATGATTTCTTATGCAGAAAGCGTTTAGCCAGATATTTTCGTATGGGTTCATCATACAGTTTCAAGCATAGATAAGCCAATACAACACTCAAGACGTAAACGCATAAAGCAACTTCCCAGGTTTCTCCCAAAGTGTAGAGCTGATTTTTAATCAACCATGCATAGAACAAATACATAATTGGATAATGGATCACATAAACCGGATAAGATATATCTCCCAGGAACTTGCATATCACAGTTGACTTTTTATCCGTAGTGGTTCCCGACGCTCCCAACCAGACAAGGATGGGGAAAGCTATGATCACACAAAATGCTTCATAAGCACCGTTGGTACAAAACTGCTCCGTACCTTCCAGATAAGGCACCGAAAACAAAGCGATCAATATAAGTGTACATATCCAAAATGCGCCCCTTATTTTAACAGGTTTGAAGTTACGCGACAAAAGCATACCCAGAGAGAAAGGAAAAAGCATTCTCAATGAGCCGCCTAAAAAGTTCACACCGTCCAATGTCCAGCCTACTCCTATATTTCCATAGCCGGAGACATTGAAGACAGCGAATAATGCCAAGGCAATTCCCAACAATACTACAAGTACAGTCAATGCCTTATTCGATAAACGACGAATAAACAAAGCATAAAGTATATTACCTATATATTCAAAGAACAACGACCAGCAAGGACCGTTCAAGGGAAACATTTCACCATTACCGCGAACTTCATAGCCCACACCCGGCATCGCAGGAATAAAGAATATCGTACAGAGAAGTGACAACATCACCATTGATATGGCAACGTGTGTTCCATCCCATTGCACACACCCCTGAAGATAGAATGTAACAGCGCCCAGAACAGCACCCATGATTACCATAGGATGAAGACGTATCAAACGACGTTTAAAGAAATTCTTCATTGTAAGGCTCTTACCCCAACGGTCATCATAAGCATAACCGATAACGAACCCCGAAAGGATAAAGAAAAAATCTACGGCCAAGTATCCGTGATTGAAGGTCTCAATCATACCACTACCAGCGGAATTAGTGACTTCTGCAAAAGCGTAGCCTTCAAATATATGATACCATATAACCATGAGGGCTGCCACGCCACGAAGTCCGTCAAGAAGATCATAATGTGCTTTAGTGTCTGCAAAAGCTGAGGAAGAAATGTTCGACATCTGTTTTTTTATTATTTAATTAATATTTTCAGATGGCAAAGATACAGCTTGCCGAACGAAGTTCTTTTGCTCAAAAGCAAAAAAGACCGGAGAATATCTATTTTTTAGCACGCACCCGGCTTAGTGTATAAATGGAAATACCCAAAAAAGCGGCTACATACTTCAATTTCACCCTATTTATCAGCCCGGGATAACGCCGGTTAAACTGTTCGTATCTCTCTCCAGGCGAAAGCTGAAGTCTTTCCACAAACATATGACTTAGTTCCTTGTTTACATCCTGATGCAAAATTCTTCCCCAATTGGCTATATCAATATATGTTTCGTAAAGGGCATTCAGTTTATCGATATGGATAACATAGATTTGACAATCCGTAAGAGTTTCAATGCTCTCTATTGACGGCTGTTTGTAATACAACGAATCCATACCAAAAGTTACGTCACCTTCCTGGCTGAACCAAGTAGTAGTGTCCTGCCCGTTATGATGAAATACGGAACGGGCAACACCTTCTTCTATAAAATAAACCAAACGGTCCGTTACTCCCGACTGCACTATATATGTATTCTTGGGATAATACCGGACCTGCATATTCTCCTGCAATGCCTGAAGCGCTTCGTCGGAAACCGGATAAATTTGCCTGATTTTACTAATGATGTTTTTCATTGAACTTGAAGAGGAATCCAATATATTATTCTTATTCTATCCACCACTCGCCTATCGTACAACGTTCGCTATCAAAATTGACAGCCACTTTCACGACAGGTAATCCGCACAAAGCAAAACGTTCCGGATAATTCTTCAAATCAATCTGTTCCATCGCCATATCCGCATTTTTATCCAGTTTCAACTCCATCACATATAATGTAGTCTTTGTGCGCAGCACCATATCTACCCGTCCGCGGGGAGTACGGACTTCCACGTCTACATAGAAGTTCAATAAACTGAATATGACATAAAACTTCTGCTGATAATGACCTTCATACTTCGTATTGTCACATTGGGGAATAGTAGACAAGAATGTCTGCAAACGACACAATGCGGCATCCATATCACCATTTCGGATATCACGTGAAAGATAAGCTACCATAGTATTAGCTTCCTCAGCATTATTGGCAACATAATGAGGAAGAAGACTCTCCATCAATCCTAATCGCACTTCTTTATTGGGAATATCAAGTGTATAGATATCCAGTTCCTTATCATAGTCTTTAATTGTGATATAACCACTCTGATATAGTAATGGAGTAATGGCAGTCATCGTTTCGGTAGGAGCATCAAAAGCAGAAGCTTTTGCCTGCTTGCGTCCTATTTCAGAAGGTTCCACGTTAAACTTATCCAACATCTTTAACAGATATGTAGGCGTGCCGCTGCTAAACCAGTAAGAATTAAATTTTCTATCAGCAAAAGCATTAAGCAAACTAAATGGATTATATACATCAGGAGATGGATAAGTGAAATGATAACCGTCGTAGTTTTCTTTCAACTTCACAACTACTTCTTCAAACCCGACATCCATTTTTCTCGCCAACTGCTCTATATCATCTTTCATTTGGGTAAGCATCTCATCTTGCGTAATGCCACAAATAGCGGCATAAGGCTCATCCATACTAACATTCTTAATGTTATTCAATTCGCTAAAGATACTAAGTTGGGAGAATTTAGTAATACCAGTCAGGAATACATAACGAAGATAGGGGTCACAAGCCTTCAAAGGGCTATAAAAATTGCGCATTATATTACGCAACACGCCAAGGTTCTCCCGTTCATGCATCACATCAAGCAAAGGAGCATCGTATTCGTCAATAAGAACAACTACTTTTTTGCCAGTCTGTTTGTAAGCACGCTTGATCAACCCCATCAGACGTTGATTAGGATTAACTTCGTCCTCATCCTTTCCATAGAAGGACTCATAATCAGCAAGTTTCAGATTTAATTCTTGCAACAGTTGCTCCTTATCCACATGCTTGGCCGTACTCATATCAAAATGCAACACCGGATATTCAGTCCACTCCTTCTCCAATTTCTCCATAACCAGCCCACGGAATAGCTCTCTACAACCGGAAAAATAGCTATGCAATGTAGAAGTCAACAGTGACTTACCGAAACGTCGTGGACGACTCAAGAACATATAGCTAGAAGCAGAATGTGTCATCCGGTAAACATATTCCGTTTTATCAATATAGAGAAAATTATCCTCGCGTATCTTCGAGAATGTCTGTATCCCAATGGGATATAATCTTTGCAAATCTTCCATATCAGTAATCTTTGTCACAAAGCTACGAAAAAATATCGAATTCTACCGATATACCCCCTAAAACAAATATATCAACTATCTTCACAGACAGTTGATATATTTCACATACAAACACATATCAGTTTTTACACCAATATGAGGGGATAAGTCAGGAATATACCGCTGTATTCTTCCCAACTCATATAATGCAGGGAATTCATGAATATATCATGAGTTCAGGGACCTACATATTTCTTTAATATTCTTCCACATATTCTCTTGCATTATAATAAATGCCCCGACTATTATTTCACAATCGCTTCTTTTATTTTCTCTACGATATAATACACATCATCATCAGTCACATACGGTCCGGCAGGAAGGCAAAATCCAACTTTGAAGATTTCCTCTTCTACTCCGTTCGTATAGAAAGGAGCATCCGCATAAACCGGTTGTTTGTGCATCGGCTTCCATACAGGACGTGCCTCAATCCTCTTGGAAAGCATGAATACACGGAGTGCCTCCACATTCTCATTAGGCTGACAATCAGTCGTGGCACTATCTACAGCCTTGATCACACCGGCAGCACCACCTACAGCCGTTTTAACAACTTCCTTATAAGCATTCTCCTGACCAACAATCTTTACATCTGGGTCAATAGTGGCCGTACATAACCAAAAGTTAGAATCATAGCGCGAATCCACAGGCTGCTTGTGGATATGAACACCTTCCACATCCTTCAACAGTTCCTCATACAATGCCTGAACATACTTGTGGTGAGCAATATGAGCATCCGCAACAGTCATTTGCCCACGACCAATACCGGCACAAATGTTACTCATACGATAATTATAACCGATAGCTGTATGTTGATAGTAAGGATAAGCGTCACGAGCTTGGGTCGCATACCACATAATAGTATTTTTGTCCTCTGCATTCCGGCAAATCAAAGCACCACCACCCGATGTGGTTATCATCTTATTACCGTTAAATGACAACACACCAAACCTTCCAAAGGTACCCAACACCTTACCATCGAATTTGCTACCAAATCCCTCTGCGGCATCCTCAACAACAGGTATCTCATATTTGTTTGCAATCTCCATGATTTTCTCGCAATCGTAAGGCATACCATAAAGTGCCACAGGAACAATAGCCTTCGGTTTCTTACCGGTTTTGGCGATACGATCTTTTATAGCCTCCTCCAATAATATCGGATGCATGTTCCAAGTATCCTTTTCGGAGCCAATGAACACAGGCTTTGCACCAAGATAAGTTATCGGATGAGACGAAGCACAAAAGGTAAAGCTTTGTACCAGTACTTCATCACCCGCCTGAACACCACAGCCAATCAATGCCAGATGAACAGCTGCCGTACCTGCCGAAAGTGCAACAACCTCATTCTGTCCGCCTACAAAGTTCTTCAAATCTTCTTCGAAAGCATTTACGTTAGGTCCCAAAGGAACCACCCAGTTGGTATCAAATGCTTCCTTTACATATTTCTGTTCTATTCCGTCTTCGCTCATGTGAGCAAGACATAGATAAATTGTTTTTTCAGGAATGTAACTCATAATCTTATACGCTGTTTATACCTTACAATTTTAATCATTCGCCTACATTCAGTAGAATATCGCACTTCGAGAACATCTTACCATATTTTGGGAAAAACATCTCATTGGCAACATCCTCACCTTGCGCCCATGCAACAATAGCTTTAGGCATATTTACACCAGCCTCCTGTGAAAAAGGATAACCGCCACCAAAACGAGGGTTCAGTTCCAACACATAAAACTCACCATCACGTTCCAACACATCACAATCAAGATTTCCGATGTGCTTCAGAGCCCTACCAATTGTAGCTCCAATCTCGCGAATTTTGGCATTATCAACAGTTATAGCTTTATCTGTTTCACCACTGCGCATAGCTAACTTTTGTTTTACAGATACACCACGATACTTACCTTTTAGGTCATTTGCAATGTCCAAGCCATATTCAGGACCTTTGATAACCTCTTGAATCAACAGAAAGTTATCATCGACCGATGCAGTAGCAAGGATAGACTTCATCACTTTCTTACGTTCAAGTTTATATACCATTTCAAGTTCCTCTAAGTCATCTACAAATTCTAAACCAATAGAACCAGATCCCCAACGAGGCTTAATAATGAGGGGGAACTTCAATTCACCATCCTTTATGGCAGCTACCGCTTCATTATAATCCACATATGTTCTAGGTGTCTTCAACCCAAGACTTTCAATAAACCCTGCGGTCTTATACTTATCAAAACAGACATCTATCACATTGGGGTCAGATACAATAACCTTCACTCCCAATGCCTCAAAATCTGCCTTGCATTTTGACAAAATGGGCAACTCCAGATCATTGAGTGATATAAGAACATCAATTTTCTGTTCCTTACATATCTCCAATGTTTTGGGAATATAATCTTCTGCATATACACGAGGCACCTGAATTTTAACATCAGCAATCGTAAGCGCGGGAGCACTTAACTGCATATCGGTAGCGACAATGTTGCCACCCTCTCCAATAACTTCCTTGAAATACTTCAGCAGGTAACGACGACGACCTGCACAGGTAAACAGTATGTTCATAAACTATAATGTATATAAAGCTACAACATCGTCAATTGTTTGCCGACGTCGTACTATAAAGGTTTTATCATCATTATCCATGACACCTATTATAGGTGATATGAAATTTATAAAAGTCGGTGTAAGTACAATTGTATACGCCCCCACACCATCAATTTTCACATAATCACCATATTCAATGCCTTCCGGAACCTCAACCTCTTTAAGAATCACATCTTTCTCCATACATGTAGACCCCACCAGGTTAGCAATACAAGTTTTATTACAACATTCTTTTGTATAAAATATATGAGGTAAGTTGCTACTATGAAGTGTAGGTTTAATATCAAAGACTGTTCCATCCGTCGTCAAAAACTTTTGTTTCGCAATTTCTTTCACCTGAAAGATTTTTGATACATAACTGAACACATTTGCTACCACAGATACTCCAGGCTCTATCACAATAGCCGGCTGCACTTGCTTAAACCATTCATTTGATAGACAAGCACCTAAAATACAATTGGCATAATTCTCATACTTTGGCTTGTTACTTACATCAATCCCTTTAGCTGCTGCACCAAAGAATCCACCACCAACATCAAAATATTGCAAATCATTTAATTCCAGACACTCACAAACTTGAAGCATCTGTAACACTATCAAGTTATAGTTTGCAACAGCTCTATCAGAGGACGAAGTATGACCGTGTAACGATACTATTTTGATGCCATTATCACGCAATAATGAAACAATTCCTTTCATCATTGTCTGTGAAAAGCCAAATCTTCCTACACGTAAACCACATTGTACCTTTGATACTCCATTCTCATCAGTCAGATCAATATTAAGTCGAAGTCCTACCGAAACTTCTTCTTCAGGATATTCCGACTTATATTTCAGCACTGTACCCAATTCATAGCCAGAGTCAAGGTTTATTACGGCCTTATCTTTTAAGGCTGTAATTAGAACAGACTCTTTTTTTATCGGTCCATTAAATATGATATGCTCAAAACCTAATCGTTTTGCCAATACATACTCCATTTCAGAAACGACCTCGGCATAACATCCTGCCTCCTTCGCTATCTTACATAACGCAGGCACATAATTAGTCTTAAACGAATAACCAACAATCAGTCTGTTATATCTCGGTTTGAAGGCCTCTTGAAAAGCTTTAATATTAGCTAAAAACATGCCACCATCCATCAAATAGTAAGGTGTACCATGTTTTCTTGCGATTTTGTCTAATTGTACAAAGTTCATATAAAGTATATCAATTCTTTATTTTATCAGCCTCCTCAATTGGGCCCCACATTAGTTCTACAGGATTTGATAGAAGTTCCTGTTTCATATCATCACAAGCAGCTTCCCAAGTCCACCGCGGTTTCCATCCTAATACTTCCAAACTTTTTTTACCAGATAATAATATCTGTGGTGTATCTGGCATTTCAGGTTTATGTGCCTTCTTTGCACCCTCTGTTGCAAAAGTTTTCATAATTCCATCAACCATCTCATCTAAAGAATATGGCTTATATCCCGGAAGATTAAAAATACCACATATATGTGTGCCTGCCGCCCTAACAACAGCTGCGGCAAAATCCTTTATATATAACAACTCTTTCAAACGTGAAGAATCACCATAGATGTCTATACCTTGTCCGTTTATACAGCGTCTAATCATATATCTCCATGGCAACATTTTCTTTTCACCATTAAGATAGTAATATGCGTCCGGATGCCAGCCATACACCATAAAATGTCTAAATACACAAGGTTCAAAACCATTGACAATCTTCATGTGCTCCAGAATATCAGTAGCTGCTCTTTTACAAATAGCATATACAGCATGGTCATTTCCATTCTTAGGAAATGAGCGAATAGCATCATCATCTATTGGTTCCGTTGTTCCCCAATGTTCAGCAACATCGCTTGGTGTCGTATTAAACACAATTCGTTTACTACCATTTTGCTTCATCCAATTACAAAGATTGACTGCACCAACTATAATACTCTGAACATATGGCATCATATTCATATCAGCATGAGCAGGCATAGTTCCTGCCATATTCACTACAACATCAAAATAATTGTTTGGAAGAAGTTCAAATGACTTTTCATTAGCTATATCAAAGCCACCAATGAACTCTATTCCTTTTGTGGCATAAAAGCCCCCATCCGAATTCCTTCGCCCTACAGCTATAACTTCATAGCCATTTTCACTAAGAGAAAGTGCGCTATAACATCCAAGTTGACCTGTAGCGCCTAAAACTATTGCCTTTTTCATTTTATATAAAAGTTATTTACCCTTTCGTTTTCTATATGTATCTAATGCTTCTACCCCGGTAACTTCTACAGATTCCCTTTTTAGTACCGATTTGATAGTTTTAAATATTATCTTCAAATCTGTACTCAGTGAAACATGATTTGCATACCACACATCCATCGCCAATTTATCATCCCATGTCACGGCATTACGACCATGACATTGTGCATAACCTGTTATTCCAGGCCTGACATCATGTCTATGCTTTTCTTCTTCTGTATACCACGGAAGATATCTTGGTAACAGTGGACGAGGACCTATTAAAGCCATATCCCCAACCAGCACATTCCAAAACTGTGGAAATTCATCAATGGAAGTTGAACGCACAAATTTTCCGACTTTTGTCAAACGCATTTCATCAGGTAACAAGATACCATTAGCGTCACGCTCATCGGTCATGGTTTTGAACTTAACTATTTTAAAGATTTTGCCATCTTTTCCGGGACGCTCCTGAAAAAAGAATGCTCCGGCACCTTTATTGGCGAAATGAAGCCACAGGGTTACAATCACCAAAGGCAATGCCAATACACTTAAAACAACGAAAGCTATACAGAAGTCTATAATACGCTTAAAAAAATATTTATACATATAGTTTACTGACATGTCGCAGATTCTAATCTAATATTTCTTCATAAAAATCATATAGGCACTGACACACATAACCCTGTTCGTATCTTGACATAATCAACTTGCGAGCATTCCCAGCCAAGAAATTACGATAACCTGTATTGAGCATACGCTTCATGGAATTATAGAGCGCCCCAACACTTTTTGAAGGAACAATAATTCCATTTTCACCCTCTATAATGATTTCTCGTGCACCATTTATATCAGTAACTATTTGAGGAAGCCCCATAGCACCTGCTTCAATTACCACATTTGGAAATCCCTCTCGATAAGACGCAAGCACAGCAACATCTGAAGCTGCCAACCAAGGACGTACGTCATTTTGCTGACCAACATATTCAATAGCATCACAACTGTCAATCAATTTATATGTTTCCATTCTAAGAGGATCAAGATTATCTTCATAACACCCTACAAGGATTAAACGTGTATCATCATTTTCTTTATTTAGCTTAACAAAAGCTTCAACCAATTCATTGATCCCTTTATCACCAACCAAACGTCCCACAGTGATAAAAGTACAAATACCATCTTTACGCAGCTGTACGGCTCGTTCCATTACCTCTGAGGTTTTATTAAATCGTTCGAGATCAATACCTCGACAACTGCCATATCCCAATACCTTAATGGGCTTTTTAGTAATGCCATTGTTCAACAAATCATTTTTTACCCCCTCCCCTTCGGAAATGATATGTGTAGCACAAGCACAAGTAAGCCAGTCTGTTGCCATCAATATTTTCTTTTTCAGCCCAATGGAAGTAGGAAATACTAAACCTGTAAAGGTATGCACACGTACAGGTACACCAGCCATCCGAGCCGCAAGCATACAAAGCAAACCCGCTTTTGGAGTCATTGAATGCACCATCTTCGGTTTTTCCGTACAGAATGTACGCCACAACCGCCACAAAGATTTTATATCCTTGATGGGAGAAATGTGACGTTCCATATCCACCTCTATGCACTTGACATCAGGATGCAATCTACGTACCTCTTCCCATTCTAGACCAGAAGATGACAATAACACTACTTCATACTTTTTTTGCAAATCGGGAAGCATTCCCGTCACAAAACCCAAAGATTGGGGAACTGTGCAGGCACGAATTATTTTCTGTTTTGCCATTTTTCTATTATTAAAAAATATCTATCCTATCATTTACCAATCAAATCCAGATGAATGATATATCTGATTATTCACATCCTTCACCCTATACTAATCAATTTATTCCCAACAACTTACAGTGAACAGTTAGTATTTTTCCACTCTTCATACCCTTCACTTATCGAATCCCAGCTTCTTTCATTACAATGGCCGACTATAGTTGTCTGCTTGGTCGACTATAGTCAGCCGTCCAGCCGACTACAGTCGGCAAAGTGGACAACTATAGTCGTCTACTTATATATCAAGACATTTAACCAAATAAAATATAGTCAGTCGACAGTTTTGTAGCATGAAGATAAAAGTCCGTGAAGGTGTGAAGGATAGATATTTTCTTCATTTCTTCACAGAATATATCTGTTAAACAGATAATTATCTCCTCGTGAAGGAAGTGAAGGTTCAGAATTCAACTTTATTACACCTTTAGCTAGTTCCAATTTGATTGTAAGCACTCACTGTATGGCTAAGCTGTAACTACAAATTCGCTACCATCTATTATGTAATAAATAACATTAGGAGAAAGTAGAATATGACGAACTTCCACTCCTGTCGCAAGTAAAGAGAAAACTACAAATTCTTATGCAATAAAACTACGTTAGAGCCCCACATTTCTCAATCAACAGCTGACATTCTTTCAACAACGCGTCCCATATCATTTTTTGCTCATAACGTGAAGCAATCAGTTGGCGAGTATTTGCAGCCATACGCTCTACCATTTTCGGCTGTTCCACAAAATCTTTCATGACGCTATAGAGTACCCCTTCATCTCGTGAAGGAATAATTACCCCATTTATATTTGGGATAATAAATTCATTGCTTCCATTAATATCCGTCACGATAAATTGCAATCCCATTGCACCAGCTTCCAACACAACATTCGGAAAACCTTCCCGATAAGAAGGAAATACAAATACATCGGATGCTGCCAAATGAGGACGTATATCTTGTTGCTGCCCCATATATAAAATACCAGTATAATGTTTGATTTAGTCCATCGTTTCAGGCAATAACGGATCAAGATTCTCTTCAAAAGAACCTACTAACATTAACCGGACATCATCTCTCTTCTCGTATAATTTAGCAAAAGAAGATACTAACTCATTAATGCCTTTATCTTTCACTAAACGCCCAACAAAGCAAAAAATAAAAGTTCCTTTTTGCTTTATTCTGGAAACTTTCTCCATCACCTCTTGAGTACGATTGTAATAACTCATATCTACTCCCCGTACATTACCATTAGCTATTATATGCAGCGGCTTTGAAGTAATCCGAAAGCGTTGCAAGTCCCGCTTACCCCTTCGCCTTCAGGATTAATATAAGTGGCACAATAACACGTGATACGATCCATCATAACTAAAAGCCTCTGCATCATTCCTGTAGCTGTTGGAAACACAAGTCCTGTAAAAGTATGCATACGGACAGGGACACGGGTGATCCATGCAGCAATCATCGAAAGTAATCCTGCTTTAGGAGTCATGGAATGAACAATGTACGGTCGTTCTTTAGCAAAGAACATTATCAGGCGAATCAAAGAAATAAAATCACGTAACAATGAAATATGCCGTTCCATCGGAACAGCTACTGTACGTACCCTTTCCTGCTTTCCTAATTCATCAAGTTCTACATCAGGAGAAGAAACTGCAACGACCTCAAAATGAAAAGATAACATTTCAAGTTGTCCTCTTAAAAAAGTATTTAAAGAAGTGGGAACAGTAGAAATACGAATAAGTTTTCTCATATAAAACGTAACAACGGAAACAGTTTATTAAAAACGTATCTCAATGTTTTCTTTTCGTCAGCCACCTTTCGGCAGTATATTAATAAGCTCTCTATATCTTTCTTCTTCAAATAGGTGAAAGATTCTTTATCATATTCTATTCCTATAGTAATTTCATCTACAAATCCCATCACTATTTCTTTCACAATAAATGAACGTACTTCTTTCTCTGTTTTTCCAAATCGATACATTTGTATTAAATTAGAACATAACACATTACACATCTCAATTTTTGCCGAACGTTCTCCCTTTTTATATTCATATTTTTCAATCATTTCCTTTTTTAAATAATACTGTTCTTTAAGATCATAATACAAAGTGGGATTAAAATTTGAAGTCATACCACCATACCGATAATAATAAACATTATCATTCAAAACCACATATTTCTTTACATAAGGGAAAATCTGCATATTAGTTATCAGATCCTCTCCCATTCTAAATCTATTAGGCTTCACTTTTGACACTTCAAATAACTCTTTTCTATACAGCTTGCCCCATAACTGAACACCTAACATATTAACGCCAAAGAACGTTATGAAATAGTCATAAAACAATTCCGGTTGTGTGATCTCCATCACATTTTTATCCTTTTTTCGTTTAATAATTCCCCAACTATCATAGACTCTCACAAAGTTTCCTTCTACAATATCCGCTCCGGTTTTGTTCATTGCACCATAAAGTGTTTCTACTGCATCCAAAGAAATGAAATCATCTGAATCAACAAACATAATATACTCTCCAGATACTACTTTCATTCCTTGAAATCTTGCTCTATTAAGCCCTTGATTTTCCACCAAATCTACAATTTTGATTCGATTATCTTTCTCTGCATACTTTTTACAAATCTTCAATGAATTATCTGGTGATCCATCATTGACCAATATGATTTCCAAATTCTTGTAAGTCTGCTTTATAAGTGACAAAACACATTGAGCGATATACTTTTCTACCTTATATACAGTTACTATAATAGATATTAGAGGCTCCCTCTCGTTGACTTTTTTACACATATTCATTAATTAAAACCTTATACTCTTTCTCATACTCATCCACCATCTTAAAAATATCATATTTCTTCGCTCGTTTCATGCATTTATCAGCTACGGTTTTATAATATTCTCTATCGTCCATTAATTGCTCAATTTCCTTTGCTAATTGCCGTACATCACCATGTGGAAACAAAATACCTGCCCCCATAGTAATCTCTCTTAATCCATCTACATCACTTGCTAGAAAAGGCTTTTCAACTGCCATTCCTTCAATACTCGACAAAGATAAACCTTCAAAATGAGAGGACATCACAACTATATCCGCAGCCTTCAAAATCTGTGGAATATCATTCCTCACTCCAAGAAAACGAACATTATCTTTTAGATTCTTTTCATCAACCAACTGTTCTAAAATCTGTCTTCGCTCTCCATCTCCGACCAACCATAATTCATATTTATCTTTTGGAAGATATCCAAATGCCTTAATTAAAGTATCTTGGTCTTTTTGGTAACGAAATCCTGCGACCATTACTACCACAGCCTTCCCAACTGTTTGTTTTTTCAATGCCGTTTCCGCCTTCGCATCTATAAAACTCTGAAAATTGACCCCGTTATAAATAGTAGTTATATTGGTATGATAATGGTCAAGATACTTCTTCAAATTATTTTCTGCCGCATCAGAAATACAGATAACTGACTGATAACGATTATACATCCACCGGTCTATCAGCCAATACCACCGCCAACCGCGTCTGCGGTTGGCGGTGGTATGCTCGGTGGTGACAAGCACCACCGAGCATAACACGCTACCTATAGCAGCGAATAACTGTGGTGCAGTATTATGAGTATGAACAATATCATATTTCTTCAAAAAGGGTAGCAATCTAAAGATGTACAACGGATTATACACCGAACCACCTTTACCAAACTCATATACACATATCCCATTATCCAACAAATTCTGCTTAAAAGCCGTTTCTGTTCCATCAAACAAAAGCACATCCACTTGATGCCCTTTATCCCTCAATAAAGGAGTAATCTCTGTTATTAACTTTTCCGCACCTCCAATATTCATGGAAGTTATAACCTGAAGTATCTTCACTATTATCTATATCGGTTTTTGAATTTTTTTATTTTTAGCCACTTTCCTTTTTATCATCCTATACAATAGGTATCCAAACGGAATTGCTAATACAGTCATCAACTTATTCGGGCTTTCTTTAATAAACCTTTTGTTTCGACTTATAATAGAACTGGATACATAATGTACACATACAATAAATCTTCTTTTCAAACTATGCGTTACCTGCATTTCTGTTTTTCGAAAAAACGCAAATCCTTTGGGATTATTCCAGTACTGCCTATACATATTAATACTAGAACCATCATCTTGATAGTCTACAATCACCAAAGGCTCATTTATTGTAAGCAATGTATAATCTTGATCGATCAGCATATATTTATAAGCAAGCCCCACATATTTTTCTCCCTCAAAAATAGGATACTCAGGATATTTACATATAACATCTGTACGATATACTATTTTCTTATCACCTTTTCCCCCTTGCTCATAATATCCCTGTAAAGTGGTTTCTGTCATCTCCAACGGAAATTCTGTACCTATAATTCCACCTGCATGCGCTTTATCCAAGCCTACAATACCAGCATACTTCTCCGAACGATATTTTTTCCAAAAAGAAACAATCTTTTCCACTGCATCATCCGGCATATAATCATCCGAATCTATACATGTATTCAGTTCCGTATCTATATTTCGATAAGCAGTGTTGTGTGCTCCGTGCATCCCCTGATTTTGTTGATAGATGTAACGAATAGGAATTTTATCTTCCTTAATCCATTTTGCTACCAATTCTTTCGTATTATCTACAGAACCATCATCTACCACCAACCAACAAAAATCCTTTGATGTCTGCCTACATAAACTTTCATACGTCCGCCCAATAGTATGTGCACGATTGTAAGCAGGAGTAAAAATAGTCAGTGTCTTCTTTTGCATTATTAGTCTACAATTATCATTTTAACCTTTAATTAACCACATAAAGTATGTAAATAACACATGTGCCATTAATATCATTCCCGTTTTCTTCCCTTGATCTTTCCATATCGGTAAAGTTAGTAATGGATAAGCCAATACTAATGGATACATAAACCAAGACAAATAAGCAAAACGATTAGAAAAAGAAGAACGAATAAGCATGACCCAAAAAGCATTGCATAGAATGTATGTATTGAGCAATAATTGGTAATTCTGACTCACTATCTTCTTTTTGAATATCACATACCATCCTAGCCAGATAGGCATCACACTATAAAGCAGGAAATCCCACCGAAATCCTGTGCTACTAAAAGAATCGTCATATTGATGGCTATTGATATATCCATTCAGTCGGTCGTCAAACCCTAAACCAGAGAAGAAATTCTCCACTATTCCACCAGCTACCAAACTTACAACTATAGAGAACAACCAAAAATACATCACCATGCGAGTGTTTCTATAAACATAGGCGATTATCATACACAGAATAGGCAATGCAGTAGAATGGTGTATATTGTAGGCACAGAAACACAGTACTCCAGCTATAATCTTTTCCTTCTTTGTTCCCAAGACAAAAGACAAAGCCAATAATATCAAACTACATGCCATCCCATTACGAATACCATTGACTCCGTATGAAAAGAATGAGAAAGCCCCTAAACAGAATAACATGGCTATACTTCCATTTTTAGAAACCAAACGCATACACGCCCAAAGCATAGGGACAATATAAAAGAATTCGATTATTAAAAAGAAATATTGCACATTCATCACATGTGAAGCCCTCGACATCATTCCATTGAATAGCCACTCCGAGGATTCGGGGTCACACAATGTTGTGCCACGCTGATAACCATAATACATATGTGCATAACTCACCGTATCTCCAAAATGATAAGATACAGGTCTCAGACCTACTAGAATAATAAAAGCAATACAATACACTACCATCCCCCCTATACCTTTTCTAGTAGAAAGTAATGCATATTGAGAAGTAGACTGTAAACTTATACATTGCACTATAGACAATAATAAAACTGAATAAATAAAAAACGGATAATAATGTTGTGCAGAAAGCATGAAATTACTTTTTCAAGATACTTTTAATTGCCGAAAAGCAGTTAACTCCAAAATAGCGATGACACAAACGGATTAATTTAGTTTTTAAAGGTGATGTAGGAATCCATGTTTTTGAATACCAATGAATACTTCTTGTATTAGGAGTTATTTTTAAACGTCCAGTGGCATCATCCAAAGGATTAAAATAATCTGCTGGATAAACTGTTATACCTTGAACATCCTGAATACAAGCTTTCCTTTGTAATCCATATTTTAGTAAAGCCGCAGTCGTAATACGCACTATTGCAAGCGGATTCATCTCACCATTTTTTAAATAAAAAGGTAATCCATTATACATTTCCAATAAATACTGATACAACGGATGATGTGGCTCAATAGCAATACCCAATCCTGGTGCCACTGCGAAAGTTTCCGGTTGATCTATTTCACAACCCATAAAGCCTCCCCTATTTAATATGTCCTCCATAGATTTTACTACCTCTACATCTGTATCAAAATATACACCTCCATAGTGATATAACACCCAAAAACGAGCATAATCGCTTACAAAAGCATATTTTTTAGCTTCATAAGCAGCCTTTGTATAAGGAATAATAGCAATATCAAAATTATCTTCATTCCATTCTTTTATGTCATAATCAGGAAAATATTTCCGCCAACTATCAATACATTTTTGTGCAGATTTTGGTAATGGATTTCCGCCAAACCAACAATAATGAATTATTTTAGGAATCATAACACTTAACAGCCTATTATATATTTACTAAAAGGAAACTTCGATATCCATTTAACCACCAAATAGGATAATAAAACAGTAGATATTGTACACAAAGGAATTTGTACAATATACGGAAGCGATCGTAATATTCCCCACTCCCATAATATATACCGCATTATAAAAATATGAATTAAATAAATACCAAATGACATTCTTGAGAAATCAGTCAAAACACATGTTATTATATTCTTTTTTCTGAATAAGGGGATACTCTGAATCATGACAAACCAACCGATACACATTATAGATACTCCTATAGAAAGATACCAAAACAAAAAATAAAAATCAATGTTCCAATCATTCATCTTACACAGTATTGGTGGAAGAAATACAATTAAACTCCCAACAGCCATATAAAAATATTTCCACCCAGATTTTCTAATGCCCTTTCTGTTATAATTATCCAAATAATATCCCAATAAGAAATAACCTGCATACCCTGAAAAATAAAAAAATATATTCTCCTCTTTCAATGGAATGTCCAATATCAAACGGATAAATGGATAACAAAGCGTAACAGTCCAAAATAATAAATACAATTTAATCATCCTTTCATTAACTTTTTCTATCCATGCGCTTAAAATAGGAGTTAACAGATAGAGTCCGATCAAAGTATACATAAACCAAAGAACACCATTCCCCTGCGCTGCAAAGGGTAATCCTAATAATGATTTAACAAGATCTAAATTTTCAATCTTTCCTGTTATCAAATTACAAAGAACATAAAATAAAGACCAAAATAATGTAGGATAGATTATTTTATTTAAACGTTTTGTTAAAAATAAACTAGGAGTATCTTTAATCGGTAGTAATAAAGCTCCAGAAACCATAAAAAATAATCCAATACAAGGAGCTGTAAAATAACTTATAGCTCCCAACAGCAAACTATTTTCTTCATCTGTATTTGGAATAGGAGAATGCATCACAATTACCATAATACAAGCCAAGGTCCTAATTATATCTAAATAATAACTCCGCTCTCTTATCATCCTTCTGTCAGATTGTAAATTTTTACAACTTCGCTTTCGTTACCATAATCATGAGTTTTCATATAATTAACAAACTCTCGTTGCAAAGAAATATTCTTAATAAAATCCACAATCCCCCTTGCAGCAGAATCATTATCTAATGGGACAATTACCCCATCTATCCCATCACGTATCTGACTCTTTGCTGTAGGAAAATTTGTTATCACTACGGGTTTGCAAAGAATTTGAGCCTCTCTCACAGTCACTGCCTTCCCCTCATATCGGGAAGGTTGTATATATATATCACATGTTTTTATATAAGGATAAGGATTTATTTGTTTTCCTAATAAAATTACATAATCCTCCATACCACACTTCTGAATAGACTGTTTAATCAATGATTCATCTCCCCCATATCCAACAATAAACCACTTCACCGCAACACCCTGTTCTAATATTTTCTTACAAATATAAGGAACATTATCAAAATTCTTCGGATAAGTGAAACGTCCCACTGAACAAAGCTTCACTGTCCCTTCTTCCACCTTCATCTCATTCATAACATTCTGCAATTCTGCTTGTTCACGAACAAATACAGAAGAAAGAATATTCTCAATCAATACAATTTTATCTGCTAAGGAAGGAAAAGTCTTCAAAAAAGCAGTGGTTACCTCCTCTGATATAGATGCAATGTAATCATATTGTCTCCATATTTTCAGTTCCTGAACAGCATTCACTTGTATTGTAGAATAATCTGTATGAATCCAAGCTATTTTCTTTTTAGCTTTCACTTTATTTAATACAATATTATGAGGAGTCAAAAAACTTATCGCCAAATCATATTCTCCATATTGATGAAGAGATGATAACAAAGGAGTAACAGCCTCTGCCACATACTGAAAAATAGAAGAACCATCTTTTAAATTATTCTTCTTGACATAGTTTCTACACCTCCACTTCGCCAACAATCGAGCCAGAATAATATCACAATATCCCCTCTTCAAGACCTGTCTCATTGGAGCTTCAATGGATGCATATCGTTTATTTTCGTTTAATAAATGAACGTTCCGTGGAACTAGTGGCATAAACTCTCCTGTATGCTGATGAATAAACAAATCCACATCACATTTTTGAGTATTTATTGCATTCAATAATCCTAATAGACTACGTTCCGCCCCACCTATTTCTAAATAATGAATAACTATTAAAATACGCAAATTCACACTATATTACATTCTTTCTAAAAAGATTATCCACATCTCTCAATAAACTATCCACATTAAGCATTTTCCCTCGTTCTTGTGACAATAACTTGTACTTTAAAAGCATATTTTTATTAGTCATTAATTGTTTTAAGGCTTTATACAGTCCATTTTCTGTATTCTCACATAATAATCCATATTTTCCAAAAGCTAACAATTCATTGGGACCAGAACAATCAGTACTGACAACAGGAATCCCTAAAACCATGCTCTCAGCAATAGCTAAACTGTATCCTTCACATCTAGAGGAACATACAAAAAGATCCATTTGAGCAAGATATATGTACGGATTTTTCTTAAAACCTAATAAAGTTACGTATTCTCCCAGTTTATTTTTTAAAATTAGAGATTGCAAATTATCACATTCTTCTCCTTCTCCTATTAAATATAAACGAAACCGAACCTCCAATTCATCTCGTAACATTACACAAATTTTTATTAAACGATCATATCCTTTCTGAGGTACTAGCCTTCCAATAGAAATCATATTAAAAACATTTTTATTTATGGACAAATTAGTTTTCTCCAAAGATCTATCTTTTATAATCTCTGAATCAACTATATTATATATACGCACCACATTATTTAAGCCATAGTATGAAATCATTACTTTTTTAACAGAATCCGACACACACACAACCTTATTAAATATTTGATACACTTTCTTTTCCTCTTCCCAGTTCTTATAAATTCGCTGCTGTAAAGGCCACGCATTTTCCATCAAATCAGTATGCACCCAAGCAACCCTCAAAGCTTTCTTATTTGAAGATGCAGATAAAATTTTCGTTGCATACCCCTCAACAAATGCAACTTCTACATCACTCTTCTTTGGTAAATAAATGTTATAAACATATTTTGGAGGCAAGTAATTATACATAAGCTTATAATTAATTTTGTACTTTATTCTCTGAAGAAAATTCCCTTTTCCTGTCCCCAAAATAGAAGTATACGATATATCTAAATTTTTTATATCATTTAAATATATACCCGTATCAACTAAAGTGACTAATTGTATATCATAATTACTTAAGTTTAATTTCTTTAGCAATGTTACTAAAACTTTTTCTGCTCCTCCACCTGCCAAAGATTCTATAAAAAATAATATTTTCCTTCTCATTAACTTCAAATTTTACAAAATTCTTTCTTAGCCACAAACATAGGGATATGTTTATTCATTATAATAATGCAAGGATAAAGCAAAACCAAAGTCATAATTGTTTCAAGAGCACCCCCAAAAATAGTTGTTTCACCTAAATTCCAATTAATTATAATTTTAATACATGTTTGTATAATCTCATGAAATCCTAAAACAATAATAGAATTCATCCCAAAAAATTTGAATATATACATAATTTTATACTTATACATATTCTTCATCAGTACGATCATTATAAATATTAACGAGAAAATATTAATCATATCAAATAATTCCAACTCCCATTCTTTTGCCAAAAAAGACTTAGCAAAAACACCTAGTAAAAAAACTGAGACACTAAGTAATAACAACAAAATCTCATGCTTTCTTTCGTTTATATATTCCAACAATGTTTTTCCAACAACAAATCCTATAACATAATATATAAAATATCTCAAACATCTACCAAACATAAAATAAGTTGGTACATCCTGAATAACAAACATTCCTAATAAACTAATTATTGAAGCTATTAAAAGTAAACAAAAAACATTTGATATATATTTTCTAAAAACATACAATAACAACTGTAAATTAATTAGACCACACAAGAACCATAAAGGCGGATTAATTGTAAAACTCTCCGTTCCAACATAAGGGTTAAAAAGATCTCCAATGACAGCATAATTTATTACATATAAATCCTTATATTTACAGTAATTGAGAAATAAATAGAAAAGATAGTATAATAGATAGAAAAAAATAAAAGGAATAACTATTTGATTAATTTTTTTCTTCAAAAACACAGGAATATCATATAATTTAAAAAATATTCCAGAAATAAAATAGAATAGAGGTATTCTAAACGAATAATCCACAAAATCAGGATGTTTTGCATGATACCAAACGACCCACATGACTGTCAAACCTCTTAAATAGTCAATATATTCTATTCTCTTTTTCTTTACATGTGCCATAATCTCACACCAATAGGCTCAAAAAGTTATCAACATCTGTTTCCTCAAACGGAGTAGCATCCTGTACAGTATTTGTTCCAGTTCCCATAAGTACTTTTATAATCCCTCCTGCAAGCTCATCTGCCGACATTTCCACAATCAAACTATTACTTCTTTTATCTAATTGTTCTTTTGCTCCAGTAAAACAAGTTGCGACAATAGGGTTTGTAAAAACTCTAGCTTCAGCTAACGTTATACAATAACCTTCATGTCTTGATGGCTGAACATAAATATCACATTTTTTCATATATGGATATGGATTTACCTTAGTACCAAGAAAAACTATATAGTCTGAGATATTTAACGAAACAGCTAAGCTTCTACATTCATCTTTCAACTCACCATCTCCTATAAAATACCACTTCACGTCATATCCTTTATCTAATAATATTTTCAAAGCATGAATAGCAATATCTTGACCTTTTTCTTTTGATAAACGGCCTACCGTTAACAGACGTACTCCCTTATAATTATCCTCAAAGCCATCATGTTCATTGGCCATTGTCCCTATTTGCCTAGTATTCAAAACATTATAAAACACCTCGGTTTTATTACTAAATTGGGGAAAGACTCCGTCAAAAACTTTTTTTGCAGTTTTTGATACAATAAAAATTTTCTGATAATTTTTATATAGTAGTCTCGTCATCCCTTTATCTATTCCAAATTTTGAAATATCAAAATGAATCCAGCCGCACTTCACACAAGCATCTACCCGTTTATTAATATACCAGTCTATCATTTGAGAAGGTCCTGCATAAGCAACTGCTAAATCATATCTACCATCCAACATAGGTTCCTTTCGCATTATATACTGATAAAACCAATACCTGTTAGATGTTACTCTAAAATAAACATATAACAGAAAATGCACACATGCATCTAATAGCTTTCCTTGACGTATTAATCCTTTGATTACTTTTAAAGGAGGATCATTTATAAATTCTTTGTTTTGATCATAACATTGCACCTGATGTATATTAATATTTTTCGGTAGATAACTTAAATAGCCACCATCTTCTTTCAACAAAGCCAAATGTATTTCATATTTTTCAATTGGAATTATGGATAATAACCCTAATAAAGCTTTTTCCACCCCACCAATATTCATTGAGCTCAATAAAAATAAAATACTTTTTTTTTCATTGCCATTCTTCATTTTCGTTTCTTTTTTAGTCTCCAAAGAATACATAAGAACGAATAAAAACGATATCCTATCACTTTGGGTAAATTAAAATATAAATAAGCAAAACATTCTTTTTTTGATAAATAACCGCGCACATAAAGTTGATACACATCAACATAATTTACATCTATAATATTTTTAAAAATATTATAACTCAGTGAACCACAAATTCGGAATCCATCAATATTCACCAATAGATTAGTTAAGAAATATCTACTCACACCATCATTTTCTGATAAATTATTATCAATAATATACGTTCTAAGGAGGGCATTTATACATAAGAATTCATCCCATCTTTTTTTCTCTTTTAACACACTATTTAAAGTTGACCCTTGACGTACATAGTAATTATAAGTTGGTTCTTTTAATATTCCCATTGAATTTATCCGAGTAGCAAGTTGAAAACTCCACAATTCATCCTCTAAAATATGTCCTTCTGCAAAATATAAATCATTATTTTCTATTATATCTCTACGGACTAATTTATTCCACGGTTGATTATACCATTTCCGCTGAGTAAATGTATCCAGTATTTCTTTACCATACAATCTGTCCTTTTCTACATCCACCCTTACAATTTTCTTCTCTCCGTTTGAAACAATATAATTTTCCCCTAACACTAAAGATAAATTATCAGACTCTGCAATATACACCAAATCATTTATACAATTAACAACAATATCATCATCACTATCCAATAAATAAACATATTTACCTATAGCATTTTTTAATCCACAATTTCTTGCAGCAGATTGTCCTTGATTTACAGGAAAATCCAATAATTTTATAGAAACATCATTATATTCTTTTATATACTGCTCTATCAAATATCTAGAATTGTCAGTACTGCAATCATTAATCACAATAACTTCTATATTTTTACAAGACTGCATACGTACCGAATCTAAACATGCATATAAATATGGAGCTGCATTATAAACCGGAATTATAATTGAAACGATAGGTGTCATATTCAAATTATCTTTTCTATTATTTGAGATTCATACTTAATATCAATTCTATCATCAGTAATAAAACGCTCACTACTTTCTGCAACGTATTTATTTAATACAGGAACCCTAGAAGTAGCTTTCATTCTGAACCACTCATATTCTATATCAACGTGTCCTATATCTATTGCCCAATACCCCTTTTTCGATAAATCATAAGCTAAACATGTAGCTGTCATCCCTAAAGCTATTAAAATTAATGTCTCTCGAGATAAAGTAACGACTTTCTTTATAATTTGGTCATAGACATCAAATGCATTTATTGCTGGACAAATTATGCGAACAATATCTTGAGCATTATCAAACAAATCATTTCCAACCCCCAAACGACTATATTCTCCTTCTATAATGCAAATAGATTGTTTATTCCAAATTTCTTTTATTAATGGAAATACTTTTCGAGCATTAGAATCATTTCTGTAATCTATATAGAATCTAGTAAAACTTGCATCATAGTATTTTTTATTCATATCAATTAGCGGAAGGATTGTATTTAAATTACAATTCAAATATGAACTCCAATATTCAAAAACTTGATATTTGAAAGAACAAAGAGACTTCCAAGGATGTGGTAAACATACAATATGATTATCTTCATCTGAATGTAGAACCTCATGCAATTTATTAATCATTCTCAAGTTTACATTCTGAAAATCAGTATCGCAACCAGACAATAATTTTAATTCTCCATCTCCAAATCGACTAACTGAAACATGATTCTCCAATATATATATCAAGGTATTCACATTATTCTCAATATGGATATTTCTTAATTGCCTGAATTTTTTTTCGAACAAATAATGAAATAAAAAATAAAGAATATAATTCACCCGGTTTTGTAATCTCTGTTTCATATTATGGTTGTAAAAAAGTTATTATTTTATTATTTCCAATAGAGTCTGCAATAAATTGTAACAATTCACTATATCCCTTTAGTTTTAGTCGCTTATTTACCCAAACAAAAAGCACTAAAACTATTATTCCTCCCAATAATAACCGTAAAATTGATTTCAACCAAATTGCTAATGTTGTAAGACTCAAAATATTCTTTAGAACAAAATCCTCTAAACTAGCTCCCAATACTATAAATATTGCAACCAATATATATGGAATTAAATCTTTAATCAAAGACAAAAATGAATATTTCACTAACTTATTAATAAAATGAGAATACAAAAACAATTCACAGACACTCACTATTATTTGCCCATACATCATCCATTCAATACCAAATTGCCATGTAATTCCAAGGACTGCAATAACAAACACCTTACGTACTATAGAAATAAATAGAAATTTACCAGACTGTCCTTTAGCTAATAAAACTGATTCTAGTATTGAAACTATAGGTAATAATAAAGATGCCAAACATGCTATTCTGAAAAAAGGAATAGCACTATCCCACTTCGTTGAATACAAGAAACGAAACAAAGGCTCAGCTAATACAAATAATGCTAACATTACAGTAAAAATAATCATTGAAACAATAATTAAGAAACGCCTTATATTTAGAATTAATCGTTCATTATCGTCTTGCATTCTCACGAAAACAGGAAATGTCACACCACTAAAAACATTAAAAAAAGTATCCTTAAAAATACCAGAAGTTGAATATGCACGATTGTACAATGCCAAATTGGCAGCAGAATATTTACGTCCAATTACTATATCATATATTTTATTAAATCCATAGTCAAGCATACTCGACAATAAAGTCTTTGAACCAAATCTGAATAAAACTTTTAATCTAGCAAGTGAAAAACTGAAAGTGGGTTTCCAATCTGAAATCAACCAGTTCAAACAACTTCCCATAAATGTTTGTATTAGCCCTTGAAAAACTAAAGCCCAAACCCCATAGCCATAAACAGCTAAAAGAACAGCTACAACAAATGCTACTAATTGGGTAACAAAATTACGGATAGTCATTTTCTTATATTCTATATTCTTTTTAAATATGATGCCTTGAACTTGCCCAAAGGCTAAAAAAATTACCCCTAACGAAGATATACGTATAATTGAAATCAACCGTACCTCATTAAAAAATTCAGCACATAACGGTGCTAGAAAGTACAGCAAAACGTAAATAACCCCACATATAAATAAATTAAAATAAAATACACTGCAATAATCCAAAGAATCTGCATCTTTCTTTTGTACAAGAGCATTTCCAAATCCGCCATCTGCTAATTGATATGCAACATTTGTAAAAATAGCTGCCATAGCTATTAATCCGTATTCTGACGGAGATAATAGCCTTGTCAATATCATTGCGGGCACTATACTTAATAATTGTGTAGTGAACTTATTCACATAACTCCATAGTACACCATAAAATGTTTTCTTTCTTAGATTTTCTTCCATATAGTAATTCAATATAACTATAAGCACTTTTCTTTATTAGAATAAACCCTAATTACGATATTGTCTGCTTCATTAATCACACCATCTCTCTAATTTACACAGAACTTTAATTCATCATACGTGGATAAAACATTCTAAATTAGTACCTTTATAATTTCAATATATTCTTCAACCTTTTATTCACCCATGCCAAAGGGGAGATATGTAACATACACAACATGTCCTTATTTGGTATCCCATATGGTCGCAAAGTTCGCATGAATAGCTAACACCATAACCATCGAAACAATACACAACAACTCAATATTTGAAAATCTCATCCCTCTTTTATTTGTGTATATAATCTAACTCTACAAACCGTGAATTTTTAGATATAAATTCCGGCACTATCCGCTTCATTAATTTCACAGTTTCTATAATCTGCACTGTCCGAGAAAGTTTCTCAAACTCATCATAAGTAGTTAATATATCTTCATACTCATATCTCCGAACCTTAGCTATCTTTATCTTCTTATGATGGGTAGGAATAGTATTCTCCTCGTTACTCAAAACTTCCTCATACAATTTCTCTCCCGGACGAAGACCTGTAAATTGGATTTCAATATCTTCTCCCGGCTTATATCCCGCCAGTTCTATCATACGAGTAGCCAAGTCCACAATCTTCACAGGTTTGCCCATCTCGAACACAAAGATTTCATTACCTTTCCCCATAGTAGCTGCTTCCATCACCAAGCGACACGCCTCAGGGATAGTCATAAAATAGCGTATGATATCGGGATGTGTCACTGTGACGGGACCGCCATTTTCTATTTGTTCCTTGAAACGGGGAATCACCGAACCATTACTGCCTAGGACATTGCCGAAACGGGTAGTGATAAATTTGGTTTTACCCTCTATCTTACCTTCTTTAATTGCATAACTCAAACTCTGTACATAGATTTCCGCCAGTCGTTTGGAACACCCCATCACATTGGTAGGATTGACAGCCTTGTCCGTGGAAACCATTACCATCTTCTCTGCACCATACTTCACTGCCATATCCGCTACCTGACGACTACCTGTAACATTCACCAATACAGCTTCACAAGGATTTTCTTCCATCAACGGAACATGCTTATAGGCTGCTGCATGGAAAATGATTTGAGGATGATAAGTTTCAAACACCATACGCAGACGGTCTATCACACGGACATCTCCTATCACCGGAACAAAATCAAGGTTAGGGTACTTTCGTTCACATTCAAGACGAATGTTATGCAAAGGAGTCTCGGCAGAATCAAACATAATCAGTTTACTGATATTCATCTGCGCCAGTTGGCGGCATAATTCACTACCGATACTACCGGCAGCTCCTGTAACCATGACCACCTTTCCACTGAATTCATCTGCGACCTCACTCATATTAATATTAATTTCAGGGCGTCCTAGTAAATCTTCGATTTTTACCGGACGTACCCATTGATGAAAATTCCCGTCTTCATCAGCTTCACTGATAGAAGGAGCAATGAGTGTCTTTATATGGTTATCCTTGCAGTATTGAAGCAAACGGGTCTCTTCTGCCCGGGTCGACTCATTATGAGCAAACAGGATACCTTGAATATGACGTTTATGGACTAGTTGCTGAAAATCCCGCTCGTTTGTAAAATAATAGATAGGCAATTCCGCCAGTCGACGATGCTTATAGATCGTACCATAGCAATAAAAACCTACTACCTTATAATGAGAACTATGTAACAAACGGGGTTTTAATGCTACACTTTTATCATCTGTACCATAAATCAGAATTCGCATATTCTCCTTATTCATCATCTCTATCAAGGTTTCATAGATCATAATCATGACCATTCGGGAAGTGGCAAACGCTATTACGGTCAACATCCCATCGAATAGTATAAACAGAAGTTTCTGATTGACCGATAAGCCGACAGAAGTCAGGAAGGTAAAGACAGCAATTCCTATACATACCATCTTAAACAATGAACTACAAATGAGCGGCCATAAACAGCGTAGTTGAGAGTAACGAACCGTATTACGGTATGTGTGAAACAGATAGGAAGCTAACGTAGTAGCAACAGCTGCTAAAGCCCCGACCTGAATCATTCCCCAACCATTCAGTAATGTACGCGTAAGATAATGTATCCACCAATAAGTGAAACAGGTGGAAGTCACCGAAATGACTAAGTCAATTCCCCATATTATCCAGTAACTAAAATAAGTCCTGCTTATATACCGGATAAATTTGTCCAAATTTTGTTTCATCTCTATTATTTATATTCCCCATATTTATAACCATACCCGTAGCCATAACCATACGCGTAACCGTACCCATACTTTTTCTTTTCAATATGGCTGTCATTCAATACAATACACAAGTGATTAAACTTACCTTCTTTGTGCAGTCGTTCCAATTCCGGAAGATAGCGTCGGTCAAGCTGTCCGTCACGGATGACATACAAAGTCAGTTCCGCTACACGATTCACAATGGCGGCATCTGCCACGACTTGTGCCGGAACATTATCCAATATGATATAGTCATAGCGTTTCTTCAGTTCCTCTATTAATTTCTCCAACCGGTCACTCATCAATAGTTCGGAAGGATTAGGCGGAATAGGACCAACAAACAGGGAGTCGACAGACGGATGAATCAGTCCTTTATCCAAAATGCTGTCAACATCATTATGTTGTCCTGACAGGTATGTACTCAACCCGTCTTTATGTTTAATTCCCGCCAATTTACTTTGCGTTCTCTTACGCATATCAGTATCAACCAATACCACTTTTTTCCCGGCAATTGCGATTGCCACTGCCAGATTACGGGATACGAACGACTTTCCTTCTCCGGGCATAGTAGAAGTGAACATGAGAACACGCACATCTTTCGCTACAAAGTTTATATTGGCACGAAGCAGACGGAACGATTCGGAAATAAGATCATTCTTCTTATCGTCTACCACGATAGCATCGTCTGCCATATCTTCTTTACGAGAAGGGATCTCACCCAAAAGTGGAATTGTTGTATAATCTTCAATATCCTTTCTACCGCGGACGGACGTATTCCATAACATGATTAGTATTTGAATTCCCAACGGAATAGCCAGTCCTACAACAAAAGCTGCCAACAAAAAAGTAGTAGGATGGGGAGCGATAGGAGCATTGGAACCAAATGGAGATTCCACCACACGGATATTTGCTTCCGTTACTGCCAGTTGCAGTGCGTTTTCTTCACGCTTATTTAACAGGAAAGTATATAATGCCTCTTTGATGGATTGCTGACGGATAATGCTTAATGCCATCTTCTCCTGCTTCGGAACAGCTTGAATTTCAGAGTTAATCTGACGTTCTACCGCACGAGCTTTTTCCAGTCGCAGATGAAGATTTTTGATATAATTATCCATGGAGCCGGAAATTACCGTACGCATTTCTGCCAAATTCTTATCTGTTGTTTGCACAACCGGGTTCTTCGCACCGGATTCAGCTAACAGATGGTTGCGTTGAAGCATCAGTTCGTTGTATGCAGTTATCTGACTTTGAACGCTTGCGTCTCCAACACCGGATACGTTAGGTATTAACTGATTGTTTCGGGTAGCATCCAATAAATAGCTTTTAATGGATTGGGCAATGGATAATTCCGTTTCCATCTGAAGGGTTTCTGTTTTCATACGGCTGCTTTCTGCAAGAAATTGTGTTCCGTTTCCTTCCGAGCCTATAATCCGGTTACGCTGCTTGAAGTCTGTCAGTTCTTCTTCTACATCGCCCAATTCTTTACCGATTACCGCAATACGTTCATCTATAAACTTGGCGGTGTTTACCGCTATACGGTTCTTGTCTTCGATGATGGTTTCATTATAAACATTAATCAAGGCATTCAAGATCGCATCGGCACGAGATATATTATCTCCGGTGCAAGTAATCTGCACCATAGTAGTACCTTTACCTGCAAGTGAAGTCGAGATACCACCTTTATATATAGCTGCCGCTGTTTCGGGGCTTATTCGTGTTACCGAAACAGGCTTACCTATGTAAGCACTTAAATTTTCCGGTTTCAAATTCACAACTATTCTTCCCGCTTCTGTCTGAATAGTATCCCCATAAGCATATTTTTCACCTAAAATGGTGTAATTCTTTACATCCAATGGAGTAACTTTCGTATGGTAATAAGCATGATACGGATCTATGAAATTTACTTCAACCGGAGATTCCGCATATAAAGATGTATTACGGAAAAAGCCATCTTTCTCATATGACACATCTAAATGCAGCCGATTGACAACCTCTCGTACCAGTTGATGGGAACGGAGTATAAACATTTCATTTTCAACACCACTACCGGTAATTCCGCCTTGCAACTCCAACATAGCCGAAATGTCGGAATTTGCATTCTTTCCTCCCGTCTTTACCAACATTACAGCCTGACGTTGATAAACGGGGACTAAGGTACGGGTATATAGATAAGCGACACTCAAACAAATAAACACTGAAAGAGCAAACCAGTACCAATTAGCTATGATTAATTCTACAATATCACGCAAGTTAATATTGAATCCGCTTTCCTTGACTGTTTTCTCATTATTTTCCTGTGTATATTCCATCTTATTATTTCGTAAGAATAAATACTAATGATAATATAGAAGCTAATACGCCGATAATACTACTACCGGCAGACAGATAGGTAAGTGAGGAACTTCCTTTCACATTAATAGCCTTGTTGGGTTCCACATAGACCACATCATTCTGCTGAAGATAAAAAACAGGGGAGTTCAAGATATCTTCTCCCGAAGTAAGATCGACGCTATAACTCTTACGTTCACCATTTTCCTCCCGGATAACCAGAATATTCTCCCGATGGGCTGTCGGCGGTAAATCACCTGCCAATCCGATAGCTTCGAGTATGGTAACACGTTCACCAGGCAAGTCTTTTACTCCGGGACTGCCCACTTCACCAAGCACTACTATTTTTGCACCTTTAAAGCGTACTAATACGGTAGGATCCTTGATATACTCACCTTCGACAAGCTTGTTTTTAATCGCATCCGCCAATTCCTGGCGTGTCAACCCTGCTGCCTGCATCTCACCTAGAACTGGAATTTCTATTTTTCCACTTTGGCTGACTAAAAGGCCGGTACTTTCCTGGGTATTCGTAGACGAACTTGAACCTAATACCTGACTGTTCGCGAAAGGAGTCAATAGCTCCGGAGCCTTACTGTTAATCGTAATCAAAAGCTGGTCATCCGGTTTGATACGCAATTCATAATTACTTTCTATTTTCTGTGGATTCTCATGCAGTTTATCAGCGCCTTGCAGATAAAGCATTTTTTTGGATGACACACAAGAAGTCATCCCACCCAAAACACATGCCAATAGCATAAAAAGGAAAGAAACTCTACAGATTTTCATATTCATTACAAATTGAGGATAAAATAAAAGAGAGGGGAATTAGTTTTTCTCGCTGATTGCCTCTACATAACCAATAGGCATATCAACACAAGCACAACCAAGCATATTCAGACGAACGGCAATCTTACTTTTACCGTCAACATTGACAAGCTCACCGACAAGTCCGGACAAAGGGCCTTTGACAACACGGACTTTTTCACCACGTGCCAAAGGAGAACTGTTCATACAGATTGCTTCTTCGGAATAATCAAGCATAAAACGGAAACGAGCCATTTGATCATCAGGAATCACCGCCGGTCTACTCTCACCCCGCATCACCATATAGCGACTCACTGTAGAAAAGCTCAAAACTTCCATGCGTTCTTTCGGATCAGCATGCACAAACACCATCATTGGAAGAAGAACAGATTCGACCATTTTGCGACGGTCACTCCATTGATGAATTTCCTGTTGAACAGGAACGAAATTTTCGATCCCCATTTTCTCTAAACGTTCAGCAACTTTCTTTTCGTGATGCATACGAACCAAAGCTACATACCAACGTTTAGAGTGTGCTACGCCTTCCCCTGTCCCATTACTAGGCCCAGCAATTACTGATTTTGCTTTTGTTAAAATCATGTTTTTTTACCCCATATTTGTCCGTTACTTCTTAGGTAACGGATAGAGTACACACAACAATGAAAAGGGAAATTACACACATAGACAGGGCACGAGAAAAGCAACTGCCTAATATTCAGCGAGAAAGTTCCTGAATTTAGGCAATAAAAAGTTGGAGCATGAAATTTATATTATTTCATGTTCAGGTAGTTTTTTACCCTATGTTTCAGATAAAACTAAAAAAAGTGAAGAAATATTTGTGTGCTATCTATGTTTTTGTCTATCTTTGTCCCGAATTTAAATCCGTTACCTAAGAAGTAACGGGTGATTATTATCACTGATTACCAATACATTATATTATATTTATCTGCTAGCGCAGTAGTTCTTTACGTAAGATAAATTCCCTTTATTTACCTCAGTACGTTCTTTAAGCCCGAAGCCTTTCAAGTAAATTTGTGTGGTTTTTATAGATTTGTGCCCTAATGATTCGCTAATCATTTCAATCGCGACTCCCCGGTACTTGGCGGTAGTAGCCCAGGAATGGCGGAACGTGTAGGAAGAAACCGGAGACTTCAGATGCAACACCCTTGCCAAATCTTTCAGGCTATTATTAAACCGACGAAGGGCGGACTGATATTCACGATAAGCACATTCATCTTTCCGTTTCTTGTCACCACGGAGAATATCGAATAGATAATTAGGGCAATCGGGCAGAGAATCCTGCTTGTTCCGCAATTGATCAATCATTTCCTTTGCACTGTCCAACACCTCCACACTCATGGGAGTTTTGGTTTTGATACGGCTATAACGCAGCACATTGCTTTCCAAAGCCGATTTCTCCAGATGAGCCAAATCAGCGAATGACATTCCGCAAAACTGGAACATCAAGGCGGCGATAGATTGTGTACGGCGCAAACGCTCTGACTTCGGGTCTTCATAAAGAAGTCTGTGCAGTTCGGCAGCAGGCAAAGCTTTTTTCTGACGGACATCCACACCCGTATAGACATCACTGAACAATCGAGGCACGTAAGAGGCATTCCCCGCTTCCACTCCTCGATTGTAAATGCTACGGAGCATGCGCATATACGTAGAAATCGTATTGGGCTTCAACCCACACTCGTAAAGATACTGCCCGTAAAGTCGTAAACGCTCACGGGTGACTTGCCTGAACGACACATTGGATATGCCGCAGAACTTGCTGAAAGAAAAGAGGGCGTTCTTGTAGACGTGCGCCGTAGAGTGGCGTCCCTCTTTTCGCAAACGACCGATGTAGAGTTCCCCACACCGGCTAAATCCATTTTTACTCATCATTTACATCACTAGTTATTTTATACATATATACCATTTGGCAAGCGGCAAAAGAACGAATCTTTTTGCATAACTGGAACGTATATGCCAAACGGCATGTGATTATTGACATTTTTTAATATTGATAGAATTAATTAATATGCAATACTAAAGAGCGGATAATTTCTCATCATTATGAGAACTTTTTCTCACGGTGATAAGAATTTATACTCATACCTATGAGAATATTTTCTCATCGCGATGAGTATTTTTTCTCATAACAATGAAAATTGTTTGAGAATATAAAAGGTATATTATACTGTGTATCAACTAGATTCACACAAACAAAAATATCCGGATGCCCACTGAAGAACATCCGGATATCACTTTCTCTTTACCTTTTTGACTAATTTACCTTTCTGAATAGTTTGCCAGATTGTAACATACCGGCTTCGTATTATTACCTACACGGTAAATACCGAATTTAAAATAGTAGCCGTCTTTGTCGTTACGTCCAATCAGGATTTTCTCATTATCCACGATATGTTTACTAACCTTTTTCCCCTTTTCCTGATAGTCCATCTGTACATCGAGCATACCCGGCTTCACGATTGTTTCGGCTTCTTTCCCATAGACCGTCCAGTCGATATGGATGCGGAATGTAATCCAACAATCTTTTGGAAAGTCTGCGAAAGGCATTTTATAGGCGATGGTAGATGCTTTATATTCGGACGTTACAGGTTTCATAATTTGAGTTCTTTCTACATTTGCGTTGCAACGGTCATCTTTGTCTGTCAACCATTTACGGTCGGAGTTTGCTTTGATATAGAACCAGCCGCCGGAGAATCCGAACGCCAGTGGCGGGTATCCGCCCTGTTCAACCAGCCATCCGTTAGCCTTACCGGCTACGTACACCGGATTGCCTTGTTTGTCTTTTACCGGATTGCCTTGCTTGTCCAGTTTGACTTTTTTCTCGTGTCCTGCGTTTTTCTTGAAGATAGTAGTCTTTTCCAGTTCGATGAATTCGTCAACTGTCAGTGTCTTCACTTCGCCCTGCGGAGTCTGTACCAAAGTACGGTCGGGCATTCCGTGCCATTGGGCGAAAATTGTCGAAACATCACTGCCCAATGCAGAAGGGATATATACCGAGAACTCATAGTCGCGGGAAGAACCTTGCGGACAAGCCCCTTTGCCATGATGATATACTGTTTTCATTATTTGTGCTTTCTTATAGGTATCGGCAGGCTCTCCTTTGAAATCGTCGGAAGTTGCATAACAATAAGAGAATTCCGCACGCCCTTTTGTTTCCCCTTTAGCGTAGCCCGACAACGTGTTATCATCTTCTTTCAGTTCAAAACGATAAGAAGGTTTGCCGTTGAACATACGGGTGAAGTCGCGTTGAATGGCATGCGGCTTTTTTGTTCCGACTGCTACCCAGCAGCCGTCTATTATTTGGTCGACGCGTGCCGAATCTGCCTGTACGTTTACACGCTCGGTCAGCGGAACCAGTGCTTGAGTATTATTAGTCTGGGCGGTCAGTGCCGTGCATCCTGCTGCTACCACACAGATAGCTAAAATGTTTTTCTTCATTCTATTCGGTATTAAGTTTGTTGACAGTGCAAAAGTACGAAAGGCAACCTCTTCGGCTGCCTTTCTTTTGTCTCAAATGTTTTCACATTTGTGTAATTCTGCTGTCAACACCAGCTCACAGGCTTAATTGGAAGGTTCGTCGTCATATTCTTCTTCAAGCATATCCACTTTTTGTATGCTCATTTTTCCGTCGGCGGTAATGGTGATAGAAAGAGGCATATACAAATCTGTCTGCGGATAACATACACTTGCGGCATACACTATTCCCTGCGGAGTGGTCTTATCATATACGATTCCTTCCAGGACGGAGTTCGACAGGAATTTAGCATCTACTACGGCTGAAAAATCATTCTTGGTAAATGTTTTATCAAACACTTTCTCGTTGCCACGCGTCAGACGCAGCACGATTTTATTATCGACATAGGTATCTCCCATTTCGTTCGTGACATGAGGCAGACTTTCGTCCGGTGTACGCGAAACCACAGAATGATAGTCTTTCCCTTTAAACTTAAAGTCTGTTTCGCTTTTGGAAGTTTGCATACGTTGCAGTCCGTGAGCATCCACACTGTCCATTGTTGCCAACGTCGATTCATTATTTGAAGTTCCTTTTTTACCGCCACATGCAGTCACAGCCACTGCCAATGGCAACAAAAGCAAATAAATTAGTTTTCTCATACGTAAGTTTTCTGTTTATAAATAGGTAACAAAGGAACAAAAAGAGCGGGATATTTACAAGTGTAACCGACATTTTTCCTACATTTGCGAAATAAATCTTGCAAACCTGATACCATGTACCGACGAATTAGATTGATTCTTTTACTCATTCTCATAGGCTGCATCCATTATGGTGCATATGGGCAAAAAGTGAATTATCAGCAATTCGACAATATTTATCTCGGTGCCGAAGCTTCGGTTATCAGTTGTTTCCTGCAGGACAGCGAGGGGCTGATATGGATAGGTTCTAATAAAGGCTTGTTCAGTTACGACGGTTATTCCACCCAGCAGCACTTCACTTATGGCGAACGCACTAACACGCGTATCTACTGCGGTATCATCGCAGACAATACTTATCTATATTTAGGAACTGATAACGGAATACTTGTTTACAACTACCGTACAGACAAATACGAACAGCCGGAGACGGATTTCCCCACTGATGTACGTACTATGGTACTTCAGGGAGATATTTTGTGGATAGGTTCGCTAAACGGACTCTATACTTATCAATTAAAAGACCGCAAGTTGTCCCGTTTCGACAGTAAACATAGCGGTTTGTCTCATAATACAGTCTATTCTGTTATCCACACGAAAGATAGTCAGATTTATGTAGGTACTTATAATGGTTTGTGCCGTTATATACCGGAAAAGGGGAAATTTGAGAGTATTTTTCTGCCCGTCAACCGGGCGATAAGTAATCTGTTTGTCAACTCCTTACTGGAAGATACCATCCGGCAATGTATTTGGATTGGTATGGAAGGTTATCTCTTTCAATACATTCCTGCGACGGGAAAGATGAATGCGATAGAAGTTTTCCATAATAACTCCATCAAATCACTGGCTTTGGACGGGGACGGAAATTTATTGGCAGGTACGGACAACGGGCTTTATGTATATAAGAACGATAAAGAGCCTTTGCAGCATATCATTCATGACTCACGTAATATCCAGTCATTGACCAACAACATTGTCTGGAATATCTTTTCCGATCAGGAACAGAATATTTGGTTGGGAACCGATTATGGAATCTCTCTGTCACGCTATAACAGCGCCCTGCAATTCGTACCCATCTCTCAAATCACCGGTACGGGAGACGGAAATCAATTCTACTCATTGTTCCGGGATTCAAAAGGCTTTTACTGGTTTGGCGGCACGAACGGCTTGCTCCGTTTTATTCATCCCACCGGGAGCAGGCATGAAGCTGCCTGGTATAGAATGGGAGATAAAATACATCCTTTATCCCACAACCGCATCCGACATATTTATGAAGATAAAGAACAGCAATTATGGATAGCCACGGATGGTAGCGTCAACCGTTACGACTATGCCACTCAGCAGTTTATACACTACAACATTATCGACAGTACAGGAACTTATAATACAAACTGGGCTTATTACATCTTTGAAGACAACACCGGGCATCTATGGATTGCCACTTGCCTGGGTGGGATTTTTGTAGTAGACAAGCATAAATTAATGCAATCCACCGGCGGACAATACATAGCCGAACAGAACTACTCTACTCACAACGGACTGTCGGGCATGTTTATCAATCAAATTATCCCCGATAAAGAAGGGAATGTATGGGTATTACTATATAACAGTAAAGGGCTGGATAAAATCGACCCGCGCACGGGGCAAGTCACCAAACTCTTTGCCGACGAGTTGAGCGGGGAAAAGAGTCCAAACTACCTGCTTTGTGATGCAGACGGTATGCTTTGGGTAGGATTTCACGGGGGAGTGATGCGTATTAATCCTAAAGATTCCAACCGCCAAAGCATTTCATTCGGAAGTTTCAATAATAACGAGATTCTGTCCATGACATCAGTGAAAGACCATATTTGGGTTTCCACCACCAACGGACTATGGATTATCGACCGGAAAACAATGGATGCACGTCAGCAGAATATGACGGACAAACGTTTTACCAGTTTACTGTTTGATTCGAAAGACGGGAATATCTATTTGGGCGGCGCCGACGGCTTTGCCATTTCTCACCCGGAAATACAAGCAATGCATCATCCGGAACGTCCCGTTCTCCTGACGGCTCTGTACATCAATAATCAATTGATGAATCCATCCACCACGGATATCCCCAATATCCGCTACACAAACGCCATTAAATTGAAGCATGACCAGAACAACCTGGCTTTTGAGTTGTCCGACCTTCCCTACTCTCTCGAAGAAAAGAACAAATTCGTTTACCGGCTCGAAGGGATGGATAAAGAATGGAACTCTCTGAAATCCAACACAAATCGCATCACTTACAGCAATTTAAGCTATGGAGATTATCAGTTGCTTATCAGTAAAGTAGAAAAGAACGGATTTCCTTCCGAGCATCCTTATATACTGGATATAAAGATTCTGCCACCCTGGTATTACACGCTTTGGGCGAAAATACTCTACTGTCTTTTACTTCTGAGCCTTATTGCCTGGACAATCAACTTTTTCCGGGTTAAAAACCGGTTGAAGATGGAACGTCTGGAGAAAGAGAAGATTCTGGAACAGTCCCGTCAGAAAATGGCGTTCTTCACCAATCTGTCTAATGAACTGAAAACACCTCTCAGCCGGATTATCGCTCCCGTCAGCCAGTTACTGCCTGCCACGGAAGAGCTACACGAAAAGCAAACTTTGGAAGAAGTGCAGCGCAACGCCATGAAGATAAACTCATTGATTCATCAGGTGCTTAACTTCAACCGAATTGAGGACAATGCGGATTCATTGCTAATATTGTCGCGCATCGAACTGGTATCCTTCAGTCACAGCCTGTTCTCCGTTTACGAAGAAAACCCGCGGCTTACGTTCCATTTTGAAGCAAACAAAGCCAAGATTTACGCGGATATGGATGCTATCAAACTGGGAGTGATACTGGACAACCTGCTTTCAAATGCCGTGAAGTTTACTCCGGACGGCGGAAGTGTACGGCTCTCCCTTTTCTATTCGCAGGAAACCGGACAACTGGATATTTGTGTGTCGGACACCGGAACCGGAATTCCGCAACAAGACATTCCATATATCTTCCAGCGCTTTTACCAGTCTCCCCGCTCGGGACATAAGGATGGTACAGGTATCGGACTTTATCTGGTGAAAACTTATACGGAACTGCATGGCGGACATATCAACGGTGTCACTTCCGAAGAGAACCAGGGAACGAGCGTAGGACTGAGTATCCCTGTCGCTGCCATCGAAGAGGAAGAAATCCCGGCCAATCTGACGAAGAAGTCGCTGGAGTCATTACCTGTGCTCAAACCGATTGAAGCTGAATCGCAGGATGAGAAATTCCTGTCGAATATCATCCGTCTGATTGAAGACCATCTTTCCGACGCAGACCTGAACGTAAATGCTTTGTGTGAATTGTCTGGTTTCAGCAACAAGCAGATTTACCGGAAGATAAAACAGTTGACCGGAATGTCGCCGGTGGAATATATCAAATCCATCCGGATGAAAAAGGCGGCGATGTTGCTACAACAAAAGAAATTCACCGTCGCCGAAGTGATGTATATGGTAGGTTTTTCAAATCACTCTTATTTCTCCAAATGTTTCCAGGCGGAGTTCGGAGAAACACCCCGTCAATACTTAAATAAAGAGGCGTAGGGGTATTCTAGTGCGTTTCGTCCTATTTTTATCCTTATATGTCCAATCTGTGCTTTCAGTGGATTTGCCAATAAATTACCTTTGTCGCTATCAATAAACCGATAAATTTGATAGCATGAAAAGACTGTTTATCCTTACTTTCATTAGTTTGTTATTCTCCTTTGTCAATACACAGGCGAAATCAACTTCCACACCTATTATATATATAGACGGAAACGGAGTGATGCGCTGGAGCGACACCCGCGAGGAAGCTTCTTTCTTCGGAGTGAACTATACCCTGCCTTTTGCCCATGCCTACCGCGCACTCGGTTATTTGGGACTTGACCGCAAAACTGCCATAGATAAAGATGTATATCATATCTCCCACCTGGGACTAAATGCTTACCGTATTCATCTATGGGATGTGGAACTGACCGACGGGCAAGGAAATCTCCTTGAAAACGAACATCTCGACCTCATGGATTACCTGATTGCCAAACTCAAAGAGCGCAATATCCATATTGTCATCACTGCACAGACTAACTTTGGAAACGGATACCCCGAACGGAATATACAGACCGGTGGTTTCTCTTATAAATATGATAAATGCGATATGCACTCCAACCCGGAAGCTATCGCCGCACAGGAAACGTATCTTTACGACCTCGTGAAACATACCAATCCTTACACCGGATTGGCTTATAAGGATGACCCGTCCATAGTAGGATTCGAGATTAATAACGAACCTTGCCACTCCGGCACAAAAGAAGACGTTAAGGCATATATCAACCGGATGCTGAAAGCGGTCGATAAAACAGGAAACCGTAAGCCTGTATTCTATAATGTAAGCCACAACGGATATGTGGTAGATGCTTACTACGAGACAGCCATTCAAGGAACGACCTACCAGTGGTATCCTATCGGGCTGGTATCCGGACAGACGCAACAAGGGAATTTTCTCCCTTACGTAGACCGTTATGACATTCCTTTCGCTGATAAGGTGAAAGGATTCAACAAGAAAGCACGGATGATTTATGAATTTGACCCGGCGGATATTATGTATTCTTATATGTATCCGGCTATGGCGCGTACTTTCCGCACAGCAGGTTTCCAATGGATTACGCAGTTTGCCTACGACCCGATAGACATTGCGTCCGCCAATACGGAGTATCAGACTCATTTTCTGAATCTCGCCTATACCCCGAATAAGGCTATCAGTATGAAAATCGCTGCTGAAGCTGCACGAAGTTTGAAAAGAGGAGAATCGTATGGGAGCTATCCACAGGATACTATATTCGGTGACGGCTTTCGCGTCAGTTATACGGAAGATTTGAGTGAGTTGAACAATGGAGAGAAGTTTTACTACTCCAATCAGACAAATACACAGCCCAGAGATGCATCAAAGCTGGTTTCAATTGCCGGATGCGGCAGTTCACCGGTAGTAGGCTATGAGGGTACGGGAGCTTATTTTATTGATTGTCTTGAAGCGGGGATATGGCGGCTCGAAGTAATGCCGGACGCGATAGTAGTCAATGACCCTTTTGCTAAACCGTCACTCGAAAAAGAAGTAGTCAGCATCATCTATGGCACTTGGGACATGGCTTTACAAATTCCTGATTTGGGAAAGACGTTTACTCTTACTGCTCTCAATAAGGAGAATGACCGAAAGGAAGAAAAGGTAACGAACGGAGTGATTCATGACCTTCGTCCGGGTGTTTATCTGTTGAAGCGCAACGATTGTACCCCGAAGCAGAGTTGGAATGCTGATTCCCAATGGAATTCGATTCGAATCGGAGAGTTTTTCGCTCCCGCTCCCCGCACTATGGATTATAAAGTCACTCATACTCCAGCAACAACTGTTGAGGCAGGCAAAGCGTTGACTATTAACGCACAAGTAATAGGAAACGTTTTTCCGGATTCCGTCATTATCTATACGGACAAAGCTTCTTTCTGGAACGAGTATAATCCGTACATAAAGATGAAACGTACAAGTGGCTATACATATCAGGCAATCCTGCCTGCCACAGAAATAAAAGAAGGTTGTTTCAGGTATAACATCATCGTCTGCCGGGGCGACAGCACCCGTACTTATCCCGTAGGAAACTCCGTCACCGGAAGTTCTTCGGGAATCAAAGGAACTCCATTGGACTGGAACTACACTTCCGATTCATACTGGACTACCCGTGTTGTCGCCCCAGGCAGTGCGATACAACTACTGGCAATCACGGATACATATAGCAAAATAGAAGCATATACGCTTCCCGAATGGAACGACCTGCAACGTACGTTGCTTGATTCTTCTCCGATTGAGAAGCCGTTGCTCCGATTCTGTTTCACACCGAAAGGAGAGAATCCGCAATACTTTCTCCGCACATTTGTAAAAGATAAAATCGAAGGAAGAAAAGATAAAGCAAGAACCTGCACTACACTCTGCATCCGTGTAAACCGCGACAAGCCTCTTCCGCAAGGATTCAGCGCAGGGTTCGTCACTTCGGACGGATACACTTACAAAAGTCTCTGCTCTGCTCCGTCAGCAGACGGTATCATACGGATACCTCTGAAAGAGTTGCGTCAGACGGATACGGCTTTGTTGCCCATAGCTTATCCGACATTCCTGAAACAATATTTCCACCCGAAGACGGAAATTCCTTTCCAACCGGAAAAGATTGAGAAACTGGAATTATCAATATCAGGAAAAGATAAGACAAAAGCAACAATAGAGATTGGGGAAATCTGGTTGGAATAAGAGAGCTGCCGATTCCTCGGTGTCGAAGCACCCGTTCCTCGGTGAGCAACGGGTCGTTCCCCGGTGAGGAACGATGCCTTCCTCGGTGCCGAACCGAAACCTTTCGCAGGATACTTGTGAAGGGGTATAAAAAGCAAATAAGGAGAAAATGCTTTTTAAAAACCATGAAGATAAAAATAATAACAAATAAATATCAATAACACACTAATTATGAACAGTAACATCTTAAATCTACGCCATCTGACTGTACTACTAATGTTGTGTACAGCCTTTTTAGGGGGCACGATTCCTGCCTTTGCCCAACAGGCAGGAAAGAAAATCACCGGACAAGTGATTGATGAGAACAAAGAACCGATGATTGGAGTAAGTATCCTTATCGTGGGCACTTCCACCGGTACGGTTACCGACTTTGACGGTAACTACACATTGAACGTACCGCAAGGCAACAAAGAGTTGCAATTCTCTTACGTAGGATACGAAACAAAAGTCGTAGCCCTTCCTGCAAGCGGCTCTGTATTGAACGTACAGATGAAAAGCGATTCACAGGTATTAAGTGACGTAGTCGTTATCGGATATGGTACGCAACGCAAGAGTGACCTGACCGGTTCGGTTACAAACGTCAGCAGCAAAGATTTCAATATGGGACTGGTCAGCTCTCCCGAGCAACTGATTAACGGTAAAATCTCCGGTGTGCAGATTATGTCCAACAGCGGTTCGCCCACGGCGGGAAGTACGATTCGCGTACGCGGCGGTGCGTCACTGAATGCCAGCAACGACCCGCTGATTGTATTGGACGGTGTTCCTTTGGAACAGGGCGGTATCAGCGGCAACGACGGAAACTTCCTGAGCCTCATCAACCCGAACGACATTGAAAGCATGACTATTCTGAAAGATGCTTCTTCCACCGCTATCTACGGCTCGCGTGCATCCAACGGGGTAATCCTCATCACTACCAAGAAAGGGACTTCGGACAAACTGCAAATCACATTCAGCACTACCAACTCCATTCAGACACGTACCAAACTGGCGGATATGTTGAGCTACGACCAGTTTGTCAACACGATTCGGACACAAGGAACTTCTGCGCAGCAAGCTCTCTTGGGGACAGCCCGCACGGATTGGAACGATGAGATTTATCAAAATGCTTTCGGTACGGACAACAATCTGAGCATCTCCGGAAAGATTGCCAGGAACTGGCCGTTCCGTGTGTCGGTAGGTTATTATAACCAAAGCGGTCTGCTACGCACAGACAATGCGGAACGCTATACGGGAAGCATTATGCTGACTCCTTCTTTCTTCAAAGACCACCTGAAGTTGAACATCAACGCCAAAGGTTCTATCAATAACAACACATTCGGAAACACATCCGCTATTTGGGCTGCCACTACCATGAACCCGACCATCCCTGTTTATTCAGGACTGGATACCTTCGGCGGATATACGGAAGCGACGGACAACACGGGCGCTCCTGTCAACGGAGCCGTGATGAATCCCGTAGGACTTATCAAGATGAATGATTCTCAAAGTAACGTAAGACGTTTTATCGGAAATGTCGACGCGGATTACCGTGTTCATTTCTTCCCCGACCTGAAACTGCACGCTACGCTGGGTTATGACTATGCGCAAGGTAAAGGCAGCGTATATGTCCCGGCAGAAGCGGCACAGAACTACAATACTTCCGGTCTGGATTACAGCTACGGACCTGAAAAGAAAGAGAACCGCCTGCTCACCCTATACGCCAATTACAACAAACTCGTCGAATCTATCAATAGCAGTTTTGACATGACAGCCGGTTATGACTATCAGTACTGGAAATCGACCACTCCGCTTTATAGCGAAATGAATACATTGGGAGAAATACAAAAGACATCCAAAGCGAAGGACGAACGCCACGTATTACTCTCCTACTACGGTCGTCTGAATTATTCATTCAACTCACGCTATATGCTGACTACTACCGTACGCCGGGACGCTACTTCACGCTTTGCCAAGAATGTGCGTTGGGGTACTTTCCCTTCGGTAGCTTTGGGTTGGAGAGTGATGGAAGAGTCTTTCCTGAAAGAGAATAAGGTATTGAGCAACCTGAAAATCCGTGCCAGCTACGGTGTGACCGGACAGCAGGACGGCATCGGCAACTACAATTACCTGCCTATCTACACTCAGAGCCAGAATGGCGCGGAAGCCAGTATGGGAAACGGATACATTCATACCTATCGTCCCAGTTCGTACGTGCCCGATTTGAAATGGGAAACGACTACTTCCTGGAATGTCGGATTCGACTTCGGGTTTCTGAAAGACCGGATTACGGGTAGCTTCGACTACTACACCCGCCAGACAAAGGACTTGATTGCCACGGTTCCCGCTGCTGCCGGAACGACTTTCGACCGTAATATCACTACGAACGTAGGAAATGTGGACAGCCAGGGTATCGAATTCAGTATAAACGCAACACCTGTTCAGACAAAAGACTGGAACTGGGATGTCAGTTTCAATATGACATGGCAGAAGATGAAAGTAAAGAACCTGTCGCTCGTTGCCGGTGCTGCCGCCACAAATACTTCAGTCGGCCCAACCATCGACAGCTATCAAGTGCAGACATTGACCGAAGGATACGCTCCTTATATGTTCTACGTGTATCACCAACTCTATGACGAAAAGACCGGGAAGCCCGTAGAAGGCGCTTACGTCGACCTTAATGGAGACGGGGAAATCAACACGGAAGACTTATACCGTTACCACTCTCCCGCTCCCGACTATATCCTCGGTTTCAGCACTTCCCTTCGCTGGAAGAAATGGACATTAAACACCAGTCTGCGTGCCAATATTGGTAACTACGTCTACAATGCCATGGCAATGAATGCCGGAGCTTGGGAAACAGTGAGCTACAACTCTTATCAGTTGAACAACCTGTCGACCAGTTATCTGGAAACCGGATTCAAGTCCCGCCAATACTTGTCCGATTATTATATAGAGAATGCTTCTTTCCTGAAAATGGATAACTTGTCACTGAACTACAACTTCGGGAAAATTTGCAAGGGATGCAGCCTGAATGTCAGTGCAATGGTTCAGAATGTATTCTGCATCACGAAGTACAGCGGCGTAGACCCGGAAGTGCCCGACGGAGTGGATAATTCCTTCTACCCTCGTCCACGTACATTCTCACTTAATGTAGGTTTCAACTTCTAAATCCTTTAAAAACAAGCGAATCATGAAAAAGATATTATATACAGCCTTCTATTTTTGCAGCGCATTGCTATTGAGTTCCTGTATAGGCGACTTAGACCAATATCCGCATGAAGACGAAACATCTTCTACGATTTATACAAGCGCCGATAATTATAAAGCCGTTTTAGGCAAAATATACGCTGCCATGGTGACCACAGGTCAGGAAAAAAGCGGTGACCCGGATTTGAGCAGTAACAGTGGACAGGATTATATGCGTTGCTTCTTCAATCTACAGGAATGTGGAACAGACGAAGTAGCTTCTACCTGGCTGTCGGGCGATAACGTTACCGGTCTGACTTACTTGAGTTGGGATGCCAACGACCCTTGGGTATCAGATATGTACTACCGTATTTATTACAACATTGCATTGTGCAACGAATTTCTCCGCAATACTACGGATGAAACAATTGCCCGGTTCACAGAGCAGGAACAGACTGAAATCCGCCATTACCGTGCCGAAGCCCGTTTCATGCGTGCCTTGTTCTACTATCATGCAATGGATTTGTTCCGCAATATCCCGTTTGTAACAGAGAATGACCCGACTGTCGGCTATCTGCCCCCGCGCTATACGGCTGCACAGGTTTTCAGCTATATTGAATCGGAACTGACAAGCATCACCGGTGATATGCTCGACAAAGCCGACTGTCCTTACGGACGGGCTTCCCAAGGAGCTGCTTACACCTTATTAGCTAAACTGTATCTGAATGCGGAAGTTTACATCAATACACCGAAATATACCGAATGCATCAGCGCTTGCAAAGAAGTCATCAAACAGGGATACTCGCTGGAAGATGATTATAGCAAGTTATTCAACGCTGATAATGATAAACGTACTGCTAACGAAATTATCTTTACCTTACCGGTAGACGCTACGCATACCGTATCATGGGGTTCTTCCACTTACATTGTCTGTGGTGCGGTAAGTAATACTTCGGACTTGCAGAAACCGGAAGATTACGGAGTGAAAAGCGGTTGGGGCATGTTCCGTGTACGTGGAGAAATCCCTTCCCTGTTCACGGGAGAAGAAGATAAACGAGCTATGTTCTTCACCGACGGGCAAACGCTGAACCTGGATAAGATAGATGACCAGAGTAACGGTTACTTTGTAGAGAAATGGACTAATCTGACTGACGCAGGAGAAACAGCTTCGAATACGGCAGACGGTGGCGTCAATACGGACTATCCTCTTTTCCGCCTGGCAGATGTGTATCTGATGATGGCAGAAGCCTTTGTACGGGGTGGAAGCGGGACAACATCAACAGAAGTTGCAGGTTATATCAACCAAATCCAGGAAAGGGCTTATGGTGACGACAGCAATAATAAAGAGGAAGGTCAAATCACCCTGTCATTTATTTTGGACGAACGCGCCCGCGAGCTTTACTGGGAAGGACATCGCCGTACAGACTTAATCCGCTACGGAGTATTCACCACCAATGGCTACCTATGGCAATGGAAAGGCGGCGTAAAAGAGGGAACAGCGGTAAACAGCCGGTACAACATTTACCCGATACCGACTACCGAGTTGACCGCCAACCCGAATCTATACAATGAAAACTATTAACCATGCTTATTCGATACAACAATATGAAAAAAATAAATACCCTGTTGGCTTTACTTTCCGCACTCCTGTTATTAGGAGCGTGTGAGAAAGACGGAGACAAATTCTATCTCTCCAGTCCGGTGGAAAGTGACTTGATTGCTTCTACCAATGCCGTTATACTGACGGAAGCTACCGCAAAACTCTATGCATTGTCCCTTGCCTGGAGCGACCAGACATTGCAAATCAGCGACCCGAGGTATCAAGTGACCAGCGGTATTCAAACTACCGTACAAGTATCCCGGTCTGAAGATTTTTCAGGCAGCATTATCGAGTCTACGGAAAACGGAGTTTCCAAAAGTTACACAGTCGCTGCCCTGAATATCATTGCTTACAAACTGGATGCACCGGCAGAAGAAGCCGCCCCTCTCTATTTCCGACTGGCAGGAAGCAATGGTAGTAACATCGCTCCTGTATATAGCAATACAGTGGCAGTCACAGTAACTCCTTATCCTATTGACATGCATTACGCCAGCATTATCAACAAGAGTAGTGGTCAAGATTCCGGTCTGGACTTCTATTCAGCAAATGCTGACGGACAGTACAGCGGATTCCTCGGAGCGGCAGCCTGGGAAGGCATCTACGTACAGGAAGCTGACGGAACGACCTGGCATACAGCCCAATCCGGCGGAGTAGGAACTCCATTCTTGCTGACAACAGACGCAGCAGAAGGAACATGGGATATGTGGTTCCCCGGTCAGTCGGGATGTTATTTCGTGAATGTAAATACGACTCAGAAGCAATGGAACGCCTTGTTGATGCCCGAACTGAATGTAAGCGGCATAGATGGTATCAGCATGCAATACAACCGTGCGGACAACCAATGGAAAGGTGTATTTACGGGTACGGAAGGTACGAATATCAACATTCAGCTTCAAGGAACAGGCAAGTTCTACAACAATACCAGTGTCAGCGGTTCCGATAATGCCATTGACGATACAAAAGCCAAAGACACTCCATTTGCTTTTGGTGGAACTACCGGGCAACTGACATTCAGCACTGGAGAAGCTGCAACAGCAGGAAATATAACGGTCAGTGTTCCGGCTACGGGAGAATGTACGCTGATTATCGACCTCAATAATCCGGAGCAATGGACGGTTAGCGTGGAAGCCGGAGCAGCAGAACCGGAACCGGAAGCGGCACCATACATCTACTTCCCCGGCATCGGGCCTGCCGTCAACGGCGCTTGGGCTTATGACCACAAAATTGCAATCTATAACGAAGACGAACTCAAGTATGCAGGGGTTGTTAATGTAGACTCTGAATGGGGAGATTATGCAATAAGTACTACAGACTACTGGGATGAGAGTCAACTGTACACCCTGGTCAGTGACGATGCGACAAGTACAGCCGAGAACGGAGTGCTTTTCCAAGGAAACGGAAAAAACATACCGGCTCCGGTGGACGGATTATATCTATTTGAAGTGTCATTAAAAGAACCTATGAGTTACAAGAGTAATGCAGTCAACAATGTATATTGTTATCTCGGTATAGACGGTGAAGGTTTGGTCGCTCTACAAGCCGGCGAAACAGCAGGAACATATACCGGAAGCATTACATTGGGACAGGACAGCCAATGGGGACTCAAATTTGTGATAAATGATTGGACAGGCTCTTACGGTGGCTATGACGGAACGCTGTACTATGGTGCCAATGACGGAATCAAACCGGTAGAGGCAGGCACATACAATGTTACAGTCGACCTGATAAACGGAACTTACACCATTAACAATCAATAATAAAAATGACAATGAAACGATTTAAACAGATTCTATTTATAGCTTCCGCCCTGCTTGGCGGAAGCCTCTTCACCGCTTGCAGCGATGATAACGACACGCCGACTTTCCCGGAAAAGGAAGAAGTAACTTATGACATGTCAGGTTTCGCCAGAGGGGCCGACGTCAGTTGGTTGACGGAAATGGAAAGTTCCGGATATAAATTCTATACTGCCGAAGAAAAAGAACAGGAATGTATGTACCTGTTGCGTGATTTGGGAATGAACGCCATCCGCCTGCGTGTATGGGTAAACCCGGAGAATGACACTGACGATGTGAGAGGCTGGTGCAACAAGGGAGATGTATTGCTCAAAGCATGGAGAGCGCACAACCTGGGTTACCGCATCATGATTGATTTCCATTACAGCGACCGTTGGGCTGACCCCGGACAGCAAGCCAAGCCCAAGGCATGGGCGGATTACTCCGTAGAGCAATTGAAGCAAGCTATCGCCGACCACACGAAGGATGTGCTCAACGCATTGAAAGAGAAAGGAATTGATGTAGAATGGGTGCAAGTAGGTAACGAAACACACCAAGGAATGCTGTTCCCTACCGGGCAAACCACAAGTGAAGAGGGAAGAATTAATTTCGCAGGCTTTGTCACAGCCGGTTACGATGCAGTAAAAGAGGTCTACCCGGAAGCCAAGGTTATTGTTCATCTCGACAAGGGAAATGATGCCAGCCTGTACAATCGTATCTTCGGCTACCTGTACGAAAACAATGCAAAATGGGACATTATCGGTATGTCACTTTATCCGGACATATCAACCGAAGACGGGCATACACCGGACGACTGGGAAGCGATGAACGACGCTTGCATCGCCAATATGAAAGCGTTAATAGCCAAATACAATACTCCAGTAATGATGTGCGAAATCGGTATCAGTTGGGATTACGAAGAAGCGGAAGCCTTCTATACAGACTTTGTTACCAAAGCCAAAGAAGTAGAGCAATGCCTGGGGGTATTTACCTGGGAACCTCAATGTTACGGGAATTGGAAAGGTTATAGCAAAGGGATGTTTGACGACAGCGGCAAACCCACTCATTCATTTAATGCCTTTAAGAGATAAATTTATTGGAAGCTTTTTTATATCTTTACCCCGAATCCAAAATTATTTATACCTGAAAAGCGAAAATGAATATGAAACACCAAAAACAGTTAGTAGCTGTACTTTTGATGGGAGCCGCTTGCAGCCTGCAAGCGCAACGCAGTGAGACGCTGCTCGAAAAGAACTGGAAGTTCAGTAAAGGAGATTTTAAAGAGGCTAGTCAGCCGGAGTTTAATGACACAAAATGGGAATCGGTCGTCATTCCGCACGACTGGGCTATTTTCGGTCCTTTCGACATGAATAACGACCTTCAGAATGTTGCCGTCACACAGAACTTCGAGAAAAAGGCATCCTTGAAAACAGGACGTACCGGGGGACTACCTTATGTAGGCTCCGGTTGGTATCGCACGAGTTTTGATACTCCTGCCGACAAGGAAGTAACCCTGCTCTTCGACGGCGCCATGAGTGAAGCCCGTGTCTATGTGAATGGCAAAGAAGCTTGTTTCTGGCCTTTCGGTTACAATTCTTTCCATTGCAACGTCACTCCTTTCCTGAATAAAGACGGAAAGAGTAATATACTGGCCGTACGTCTGGAAAATCGTCCGCAGTCTTCGCGCTGGTATCCGGGAGCGGGCTTGTATCGCAACGTGCACTTGATTGTTACTGATAAAGTCCACGTGCCTGTATGGGGAACACAGATTACAACTCCTCACGTGAGCAAGGAATTTGCAGCCGTACGCCTGCAGACGAAGATAGACAACGCCGGTGAGAAAACGCAAATCCGCATAGAGACGGATATTCTTGCTCCGGACGGAAAGGTAGTTACCCGCAAAGAGAATACAAGCCGTATCAATCACGGGCAGCCGTTTGAACAGAATTTCATTGTAAATGCACCTGAGCTCTGGTCACCGGAAAGCCCGTCACTCTACAAAGCGGTTTCCAAAATCTATGCAGACAACAAGCTGGTAGATACATATACTACCCGTTTCGGTATCCGTAGCATCGAATACATCGCCGATAAAGGTTTCTACCTGAACGGAGAACACCGTAAATTCCAGGGAGTATGCAATCATCACGATTTAGGTCCATTGGGAGCGGCTATCAATGTAGCGGCACTCCGCCACCAACTTACTCTTTTGAAAGATATGGGTTGTGACGCTGTCCGTACATCACATAACATGCCGGCTCCCGAACTCGTTGAATTATGTGACGAAATGGGATTTATGATGATGATTGAACCGTTCGACGAATGGGACATTGCCAAATGTGACAACGGTTACCACCGTTATTTCGACGAATGGGCGGAACGCGACATGGTGAATATGCTTCACAATTACCGCAATAATCCTTGTGTAGTGATGTGGAGTATCGGCAATGAAGTGCCTACTCAATGCAGCCCCGTCGGTTATAAAGTGGCTAAGTTCTTGCAGGACATCTGCCACCGTGAAGACCCGACTCGTCCTGTGACTTGCGGAATGGATCAGGTAACTTGCGTACTTGCCAACGGCTTTGCGGCTATGATTGACATTCCGGGACTTAATTATCGTACACAACGTTATAAAGAATCTTATGACCAGCTTCCGCAGAACCTGATTTTGGGTAGTGAAACTGCTTCTACCGTCAGTTCAAGAGGAGTCTATAAATTCCCGGTGGAAGATAAGAAAGGCGCTAAATATGAAGACCATCAATGTTCTTCGTATGACGTGGAAGCATGTCCGTGGTCGAATATTCCGGATGAAGATTTCGCCTTGGCCGATGATAACCACTGGACTATCGGGCAATTCGTATGGACAGGATTCGATTACTTGGGCGAACCTTCACCTTATGATGTCGATTCATGGCCGAATCATAGTTCCATGTTTGGCATTATCGACCTTGCCAGTATTCCTAAAGACCGTTACTATCTCTATCGTAGCGTATGGAACAAAAATGCAGAGACGCTGCATATTCTTCCTCATTGGACTTGGCCGGGACGTGAAGGTGAAGTAACTCCGGTATTCGTATATACCAACTACCCGACAGCCGAACTGTTTATCAACGGAAAAAGCTATGGCAAACAAAGCAAGAACAACAGTTCCTTGAAAAGCCGTTACCGCTTGATGTGGATGGATGCTGTATATGAACCGGGCAAAGTTAAAGTAGTAGCCTATAACAAAGACGGAAAAGTTGCAGCAGAAAAGACAGTCCGCACTGCCGGAAAGCCTCATCATATCGAATTGGTCAGCAACCGCAACGAACTGGCTGCTGACGGAAAAGACTTGGCTTATGTCACTGTGAAAGTAGTAGACAAAGACGGTAACCTCTGCCCTGCCGACAGCCGCCTGATAAACTTCTCTGTAAAAGGATCCGGGAAATTCCGGGCAGTAGCCAATGGAGACCCCACCAATCTGGAACAATTCCATCTCCCGAAGATGCACGCTTTCTACGGAATGTTGACAGCCATTGTACAGACAGATGAGACAGCCGGAGAAATTGTACTGACTGCCAAGGCAAGCGGTGTGAAAGCTGGAAATATTCGTATTCAAACGAAATAATACATACCAAACAATATTGAGTATAACCACCAGATTCACTCCTACAGGAAGTAATCTGGTGGTTTTTTTAATTATAAATCCATACAGGAATTCTACTTTTACAAGAAAAGGACTTTATAAATACAAGTTAATATCTATCTTTGCAAGAGAAAAAGTCACGGATATGTCACACAGGATTTATTTCCTTATCCTAACAGGGTTATTGCCCATATTCTGTTCATGCCGCAAAGATACCAACAGGTTTGAATGGAAAGTTGTACAGAGACACTTGGAAGTATCCCTGAATAGAGAATCCGACTCACTCTATGTTATCCGCCTAAACACAGACCGTCCCAGTCACTCTACATGGAAATTGCCCTACCCTGTCTATCAATTCGATTACGGAGATATCACAGGAAACGGTGTGCCCGAAATCGTAGTCGGAGTTATCAAACCGACAAGGTTTGACCCTAAACCGAACAAACGATTATTTATCTACCGGATTGCAGATGAGGCTTATATCCGCCCGCTTTGGTTGGGTTCAAGAGTAGCGCAGCCATTGGAAGACTTTAGAATCGTCCGTGAAGAAACTCCCGTACGAATACGAACTATGGAACGGGAACGTAGCGGGAATTTTCTAATTGCAGAATATATATGGAGAGGATTCGGTCTGGACTTCAAACGATATCTGAAACGAGAAGTTGAAAAACGAGAGGCTGTACGTATTCTCAAACATTAAGTGATATTATCTTAACATACAGAGCCATTAATAGAATATAAATAAACATGAAACAACTATTATTATTCACCTGTACGCTGTTACTTGTTCTCTGCGGATGCAAGAATAAAAACAAAAGTAACCAAACGACATCTGTGTCTGTACAGACAGATACAGTTGCACGTTCCACTTCCTGGTTGTTGACTGATACTGTTCTGCCCCAATCTATTGATTTGAAGCAGGATATCAGCCGTTACTCTTTTCAGGAACTGCGGTTATTGCGTAGTTATCCGTATGCTATGCACGGCTATCATTTCATGGAAGCAGATATTAATGCTTTTTTCTCCGCCAATACGAAATGGTACAGTGAACTTGTATGGAGTTTATGGGATAATATAGACCCGAATATAAAGTTCCCCGAAAGTTATGAGGAAGTCAACCTTACCCCCGAAGAAAAAACTTTCGTAGAGCGCGTTGATGCACGCATGACAGAATTACGCCAACAACAATTCACGCAACGAGATTCCTACTATTTGGGAAATACGGACAACATCGTCAATCTGTTCCAATTCGAGAATCTCGACCAAGAGCTGCTGGATAAATTACAACAGAACAATTTCGTCATAACAGAAGGTAACAATTTACAGTTATTTCATGCCTACGAAGAAAATGACTATCGCCAAGTGCCTAACTTTATCACCACCGACCTGTATTTGCAAGCATTTCATATGTATTTTTCCTATATCCTGAAAAGTCTGGAAAAACAACATATCATCCCCACACTTGAAACACTGTGCCGATACTTCAATGAAACCTGTGTGAAACAGGCTGAACAGACGGAAGACGAGTCACTGAAAGATATGGCGGAATATGCAGCTACCTTCTATGCCATTCCTTATTATCTGCTGACGAATAAAACGATTACAGTCCCCGCCAAATATGAAAAAGAATATCAGGAGGAAATAAAACGTATTAATGCACAAGAAGACAACTTCTCCGAATTTCTTTCATACAAGGATGCATATTTCCCGTATAGTCTTTTCAAACCTCGCGGACATTATACACGAGAACCGCAATTACAGGCATACTTCAAAGCGATGATGTGGCTTCAGACAGCTTGTTTTTGCAGAGAACAACAAGAGCAATTAAAACATGCCATCTTTCAGGCAGCCGTACTTTGTACCTATAAAAGTGCTGATAAAACGCCACTGAAAGAACTGTATCAACGTATCTATACTCCGCTTACCTTCCTAATGGGGGAAACTGACAACCTGTCTATCTCTGATATCGCCCAAATCCTGGAAAAGAATAATGCCGGACATATTGAAGATGCACTGGCACCGGAACAAATAGAGAAAGTAAACCAAGCTCTTGTTGATTTAGCCAAACGAAAAAACAAAATAAAGCCCAAAATAGAAGTCTCTTGCCGGGATAAAATAAACTTTATGCCGCAGCGGTATCTCGCAGACAATGAAGTGATTCAAGAGTTGGTAGATGTCAATCCCAATAGCCAACGAGCCTATCCGAAAGGCTTGGATGTATTTGCAGCCTTCGGAGTAAGTTCTGCTGAAACCTTGCTGACCGACTTTTACAAAGAACCAGATAACTGGAGCGAATATTCCAAAGAATTGCAGAAGCTGAAAGATAAATTCAAGACGACTAAGCCCACACAGGTTTCAGCCTATGAACTATGGATGAAAAGCTTGTTCACCATGCAACAAACGGACAAAAATAATCCGGGATTCATGCAAACGCCCGAATGGGGATATAAGAACTTGAATACCGCCCTGGCATCCTGGGTAGAACTGAAACATGATGCCATACTCTACGGAGAACAGCCAATGGCAGCAGAATGTGGAGGCGCCGGACCTCCCGACCCAATTGTAGTAGGGTATGTAGAACCCAATCTGCCTTTCTGGAAAAAAATGTCAAACATTCTTCTGGCAACCCGCTTAATCTTACAACAGAGCAACTGCCTGACTGACGACTTGAAAGGAAAGACCGAACAACTCAACGATTATATTAACTTTTTGATTCAAGTAACCGAAAAAGAATTGAGGGGTGAAAAACTTACAGAACCGGAATACCGGACGCTCGAGTATATGGGTAGCAGCATTGAATACTTTACCCTATCTGTTATTGACCCCGATTTACATTTGGATAACTGGTCATTAGTACAAGGACCGGACAAGTCGATAGCTGTAGTTGCCGATATCTACACCCGTAATATAGTGGGCTGCAATAAGAACGGTATACTGCACGTTGCAACAGGAAACGCCAACAACATTTATGTAGTAGTAGAAATAGAAGGCAATCTCTACCTCACTCGTGGCGCTACCTTCAGTTATTATGAGTTTGTCCAGCCGTTAGACAAAAGGCTTACTGACGAAGAATGGCAGAAAATGCTGGAAGAAAAAAAAGCACCTGCTGTACCGGAATGGATGAAAAATATCCTGATAGAGAAAGAGCCTCATGTCAATGATAGAATCTTTTATAGCTCCGGTTGCTAATGAACTTTCACAGGATTAGCCGGATAACAGGTTGTATCGTAATAGCATTATTAATGCTGACTGCCTGTCAACACCCTTCGGAAGAATGTCTCTCAGTCGCTTTTACGGGAGATGTTCTTCTGGACAGAGGTGTACGCCAGCAAATTCAGAAAAAGGGTATCGAGCATTTGTTTGAATCGGTAACACCTCTTTTTCGTTCCTTGGATGCAACAGTCATCAATTTGGAATGTCCTGTAACTTCCGTTCGTTCACCACTGCACAAAAAATACATCTTCCGTGCCGAACCGATATGGGCGGAGGCTTTAGCCCAAGCTGGTATCACTCATGCCACTATGGCAAACAATCATACCATGGACCAGGGACGAAGCGGATTAACAGATACTTATCATCATCTTCTATCCGCCGGAATCACTCCGATAGGTTATGGAGAGACTGCTTCCGAAAGTTGCCAACCTATACTCATCCAGAAAAAAAAGATAAAAGTAGTCCTCTATAATTCTGTAATGCTCCCTTTGGAAAACTGGGTATATCTGGAAAATAGTCCCGGTGTCTGCCAACAACCTATAGAAGAATTGGAAGCAGAAATAAGAAACTTCAAACGGCAGAATCCCGAAAGCTATGTAATAGTTGTTCTCCATTGGGGAGTGGAATATCAACGCTTACCTACCCTTTCCCAAAGAAAAGGGGCACATCTGCTTATCCGTGCCGGAGCAGACGCTATCATCGGACATCACCCGCACATCATTCAGCAAGAAGAATACTATGAAGGTAAACCTATCTTTTACAGCTTGGGAAATTTTGTATTCGACCAGCGAAAACCGGAAACCTCACAAAGTGTAATTGTGCAGCTAAACTTAACGACCACGAAATGTAGTGTTAAACTTCATCCCGTGGTCATTAAGCATTGCAAACCGGAACTACAATAACCGGACAAGTCTTAGGTATATTTCCGATAAGGTCTTATTATTTGCCAATGAATGTCACCAACAATCCTTTATGATCTGTCGGCCACACATCAAGCGGCAATATAAACTTATCTTTTGACGTTTCCTCTACACGCTGGGCGCGGACGATAGATTCTTTCGGACCAAATAAAACTGCTTTCTTCGCCTTCAAGCCTTTTCCTTTATAGAAGATAAAGTCGATGCGGTCCCGTTCGTCCGCTTTAGGAGCCCATGTTATCTTTTCCGGAGTTTTTGCCAAGTTATCCGAAGGATAGGTAAATCCCGGATGCGTCAGAGGATTAGGATAAATCTTGCGATAGCTGTCAATAAAGCCAGCTTCTTCCAGTAAAGTAGTTACTGTCCAGGGAACAACAAAACCGTTATGGTCATACAAATTCTTGTTTTCCTCTATCCAGTCTCGATGGGAAGGTTCGTTAAAGTCACCGCCTACAATCACCTGATAGCCGTTAGCAAGGTCTTTTTCAGCTTGGACTATGAACATACGAATCGCGTCGTCCCTTTGAGAAGCTACATTCATCTTCAAAATTTCCTCTACTGACGCAGGTAACTGAGTTTCTTTCCATGTAGAGCCGTCATAACCACGGGCATTGTAATATGCACAATCCAGATAATCCAGGTGTGCCGTATAAACCGCTACCTTTTTCCCGTTCACGGAGCTTGTCAGACGATAAATACTTCCATGGTCGTCCTTCTCTGGGAAAACGGTCAAAGAATCCGTAATAGGGTGTTTACTTAACAGACCGGTGTCATAGCTATAAAAAGAATAATACTTCAATCCTTTTTCCTGAAGTGATGTACACACACGTGCCGTAAAATTCGTTTTATTATAATTCCGTACTTCACTGAAAGTCACAAAATCGGGTTTCAAACGGACTATCTCATTGATGATAGCATCATATCCGCCCGGTATCATAGTACCTTCCTGCCACACATTCCATTGTAACACCGTAAATTCATTACTTTTTTGTGCCTTCACAAAAACAGAAACCAACAGCAAAATAGCTGGCAATAATAGTCTTCTTAATCGCATTTTATTTTATAAGTTAACATGAATAATCATCAAATAGCTTTCCAAAAAGACTGGAAATCCCGGTATTTACCGTAGCAAACCAGTTCATCTCCCTCTTCTACTTTCTCGTTCTCCGGCAGTTCGTTCTTCACATGAAGTTCCGTCAGAGAAACACCCAGACAATTGGTTACTTTATCCGCCCGTTTCAGTCCGATAAGTTTCAGGTGGAATTCCTCATACAAGTTCAGTTCATTGACAAAGTATCCCACAAACTTTTTCGGCACAGTGAACTTTACGACATAGTATTCCGAATCAATACGGAAACCTTCCATGTTTGTTCCGAAATCAAGCAATTGCACCAGGCTGCGGGCAGCATCTTCTTCCGGTGTCAATATCTTCTCCAGACTGAAAGCTTCCAGTACCGCCTTATGCACACCGTCAATCGCACGGGCATAGATACGGTCCACTTTCTTCTGTTTCAACAAGGCTACTACACGTACAGACGCACCGAAATTCTCGCCAATCGCGACAATGACCACGTCCACACTATTCAACGGAAGTACTGATAAAGATTGTTCATCCGTTGCGTCAATCACAAATGCAGTGGCAATCTTATCTTTGATACTGTCCACACGGCTCTCACTTATATCCGCACCAATAATCTCGTGTCCCAATGCGGACAATTCTTCGGCCAACACATAGCCGTAATTTCCTAAACCGATAATAATATACTTCATATCTTTAGTTTATGATTATGTTATCACTCGGATAACGGTATTTTGTATTCTTTTTCTGTTTCACAATTCCGAGCATCAACGTAATCAAGCCCACACGTCCGATAAACATCAATAATGCCACTAATAATTTGCTTGCATCACATAATTTGGGAGTCAGGTTCAGACTGGAACCTACCGTACTAAGCGCCGAGACACATTCGAAAGTCAACGCCATCAATGATGCCTGCGGTTCAAGGATGCTCAATATAAAGATAAAAAGGAACAGTACTCCCAGTGACATGACCACCGTCGCATTAGAACGCCGGATAGAATCGTGAGAGAGTTCTCTGCCGAATACTTCCACCCGCTCTGAACCACGTAACACAGCTACAAGATTCAGGACGACGACCGCAAAAGCATTTACCTTGACACCACCGGCAGTAGATTGTGCCCCACCACCAATCCACATCAATACCAGATAAACCAATAATGTCTGTACACTCAAAGAAGCCAGGTCGACACTGCTGAAGCCGGCTGTTCTGGGACAAGTTGCATTAAAGAAAGCCTGCGTCCATTTATCTGCGACGGGCATTCCGGCAAAAGAAGCATTCCATTCAAAAGCAGCAATTGCCAGTGTACCTATAACCAGCAGCAGGAAAGTCATTATCAATACAATCTTCGTATTCAGATTATAAAGATGGAGCATTCTGTGCTTTTCCAGCTTGCGGGTACGTACAAACTTCCAAAAATGGCGCAAATGATACAATACTATATCCTTGAAATTTACCAGAATAGGGAAACCGATACCGCCCAGAATAATCAGCAAAGAAACGGATATAAACAACCAATTATGATTAGTCATAACCATGGAATTTCCCAAATTCCCGGAAAGTGTGGAGAATCCTGCATTACAAAAGGCGGAAATAGAATGGAAAGCGGAGAAAGCCAATTCATCTTCAAGATTCATTCCAAGCGTACCGTGAATACTGAACCAAATAGAAATCATGCCGATACCTTCAATCACCAAGGTAAATCCCAGTATATATAATAAAGTGGACAACAACGAACCTAATGAATTGGAGCTGACCATATCACGGACAACCAACTGATTGTAGAGGGAAGTATTTCCCATAAAGAACATGGCAAAGAAGCTGGTCAAAGTCATAACTCCCAATCCGCCTATCTGAATCAATAAGATGATGACAACAAGGCCACCGGTAGTAAATGTAGTCGAGACATCCACCGGAACCAACCCCGTGACACATACCGCACTCGTAGCCGTGAACAACGAATCTACCCAGGTTATACCGTTCACCGTACATCGTGGCAACATCAACAGCCCTGTACCAATCAGGATAATAGCAAGAAAACTGACAGCCAATATCAAAGACGGATTGGTACGGCGCCCTAACAGGCGTACCAGTCCGTTGGAGAGGTTTAACAAAGAAAAAATCAACAGTAATACCAAATGATAAAACTTGCCATGCAGAAATTCCCAAAGTTGCAGAATAGCCCCTTCTTCTTCCGGTCGATGGAAAATGACGGGTATCAAAGTGAGATACAACAAGCCGCTCAATATCCATGCCAACCTCCGGTATTGCTTTTTGGTACTCCGGTATTCAAGAGAAATGTGCAGGGTAACATCAATCAGAAAAATAACCCATACGGCTTTATACAGGACTTGTATTTTCGCTATTTCATCTACTGATAGCGGAAAGCCATGCTCGTAAATAACTCCGACAATTAGCGCAAGGGACGCTAAGTAGGTTAATGCTTCTACCAAGCCTAGTATAATACGTATATAAGGTTTTAGTAGTTTGTTTTGGTATAACAGAAATTTATGATAAATCTTCATATCATATTTTTTATAACGTCGTGCAAACTTAACTAAAATAACAATCGAAACCGATTCTTTGTTGACAAAATTATCCGAATATTAAAAATTTTGTCTACATTTGGCAGCAGAAAATTAAAAACCACAATATTATGAGTGACAAAAGAAAACGGTATATCCTACCGGAAGAAGAAATTCCACACTACTGGTACAACATTCAGGCTGACATGGTAAACAAACCGATGCCGCCGTTGCATCCGGGAACCAAGCAACCACTGAAAGCAGAAGACCTGTTTCCTATTTTCGCGGAAGAACTATCCCGCCAGGAACTGAACCAGACTGACGCATGGATTGAAATACCGGAAGAAGTTCGCGAAATGTACAAATATTACCGCAGTACTCCGTTGGTACGTGCCTACGGACTGGAAAAAGCACTCGGTACTCCGGCGCATATTTATTTCAAGAATGAAAGTGTGAGTCCTATCGGTTCTCATAAGCTGAATTCAGCTTTGGCACAGGCTTATTACTGCAAACAGGAAGGTGTAACCAATATCACCACTGAAACCGGTGCCGGACAATGGGGAGCAGCCCTTTCTTACGCAGCAAAGGTCTTCGGTCTGGAAGCTGCCGTTTATCAGGTAAAAGTCAGTTACGAACAAAAACCTTACCGCCGCAGCATCATGCAGACTTTCGGAGCACAGGTCACTCCTTCTCCGTCCATGTCTACCCGTGCCGGTAAAGATATTCTGACCAAGCACCCCACTTATCAAGGTTCGCTGGGTACAGCTATCTCGGAAGCTATCGAACTGGCACAAATGACTCCCAACTGTAAATACACACTCGGTTCGGTACTTAGCCACGTGGCTCTGCACCAAACAATTATCGGTCTGGAAGCTGAAAAGCAAATGGAAATGGCCGGTGAATATCCGGATGTAGTTATCGGATGTTTCGGTGGTGGTTCCAACTTCGGCGGTATCTCCTTCCCTTTCATGCGCCACAACATCCTGGAAGGAAAGAAAACCCGCTTCGTTGCTGCCGAACCTGCTTCTTGTCCGAAACTGACACGCGGTAAATTCCAATATGATTTCGGTGACGAAGCAGGATATACCCCGTTGTTGCCTATGTTTACATTAGGACACAACTTTGCTCCGGCTCACATCCATGCCGGTGGCCTTCGTTATCACGGTGCAGGTGTTATCGTTTCCCAGTTGCTCAAAGACGGATTGATGGAAGCAGTGGATATTCAGCAGTTGGAATCGTTCGAAACCGGTTGTCTGTTTGCACAAATGGAAGGTATTATTCCGGCACCGGAATCCTGCCACGCTATCGCAGCCGCTGTTCGTGAAGCCAATAAGTGCAAAGAAACAGGAGAAGAAAAAGTTATCCTGTTCAACCTCTCCGGTCATGGATTGATTGATATGGTTTCTTATGACAAATACTTAGCAGGTGATTTGGTCAACTACGCATTGACAGATGAAGATATTCAGAAGAATTTGGATGAAATAGGCGATTTAGCTAAATAGTCTTTCTGATTTCAAAAGCCAATCATATATAGAACAAGCCCGGTACATTCATTTGGCCGGGCTTATTTATTTTCTTTGGTAAGCATCTCCATATATTCGCTCGGAGACATTTTTTCCACATTGGCAAAATAGCGGTAAAAACTGGAACGCGAGGTAAAGCCGCTCAAATACATTAATTCTTTCACCGACAAATTCTTCTGCAACCGTGCTTGTTCCTTGAAATACTGCAAACGGTAGAAGTTTATATAGTCCCTGAAACCGGAGAATCCTTCGTAATGAAGTGCTTTGTTGAACCGATGTTCATTGGTATTCAGGTCATTCAGAAGGTCTTCCAAAGAATATTCAGAATTGGTGAACGGTGTATTCTGTTTCATAAGCCTCTGCATCCGGCTGGACACATCCAGTACAACAGGTGACACGGCTATCTCCCGTATAGCTTCTATTTCATCTGTCTTCAATTCGTCGACAGGTTGCGGTGGGAGTGAAAGCGGGTTTTCATTGCGGAGATATAGTACATTCAGAAAAATGGTCGGGAGAATGACAATATAGCCGAATACATTAAAGGACAGTCCACCGGTACCTAACATCAACCAAATATAGCCGGACATTATCACTCCAAAACAACACATATAAATCAGCATCGCCCTGCTCTGCTTTCGGCGGACAGGTATCAATCGTCTCATATAAGGAAAAAGGAAATTTACCGAAGGGGTAATGACACTTATTATAAATAGCATCAACCGCACCCGCACGTCCTGTTTATCAAGGTTCTCCCAAATGGCGTCAAATGATTTCAGCTCCGTATAATTGCCATTGAAAAATTGATAACAACAAGCAATGCAGACTATCAGTAAGATAGGAATACACAAACTGACAACTCTCGATAACGTAATCCATCCCGGCTTCAAAGAAACCATAGGAAAAAGTGAGAAGAACTGAAAAAAAACAATTACCCGGACAATATGCCAAATGGAAAGATGATTCATAGGCAATTCGGTGAAACGCGGAATGGTTTCTTCACCGCCTTTACTGAAAATCCACATCCATTCAAGGTTGTCACATAACAAAAGAAGGGATAAAGTAATGGCTAACACTCCCCACGCTTTCTGAAGCCCATTGTCCGAGGAACGTGAATAGACACATATACCTAATATCAACCCAACGACATCCAGCAGTAATTCAACGGAGAGAACAATTACATTTACCATTCTTATTTTGTTTTGAGGAGCAAAAATAAATCTTTTCAGGAAAAAACAAAAATCATTTATCAGCTAAAACATGTCCCATTCTAAGGATTTTCAGTAAAACGGGAAGAAATTCAGTCTAATTAATTTCCTGTTCTTAACATAAAGTCCTACATTTGTCGAAACATTGCAATCAAAACAAAAGCCATTATATATGACACGATACTTAAAAAACATGGAAAAAGAGATCATCATTGACAATCAATTGGATGAAGTTACAAGAATCGCCCAGTTTATAGAAGAATTAGGAATGTCGCTACAACTCCCCGCAAGTATTACTATGAGTATCAATCTTGCCATAGAAGAAGCTGTTACCAACATAATCCGTTACGGGTATCCTCCCAATCTAAAAAGTGAAATCACTCTGCGGACTTCGGTTGCTCCCGGCATGCTTGTTGCCCGTATTATCGACGAAGGTGCCTCATTCGACCCTACGGAAAAGGAAACTTCCGACAATGTGCAATCGCTCGACCAACAGTTGACTAAAGGATTGGGGCTTTTCCTGATCCGGCGCACGATGGATAAAGTAGAATACCACTCTGTCGATAATCACAATGAACTGATTCTGACTAAAAACATAGATATGAATTTCGAGCCGGAAGCGACTCTGAAAACCAACTTATGCAAGATAGAGGAAGTAACGATACTTACCGTTGAAGGTAGATTGGATACAGCCAATACCAATACATTCAATACGGTCATGCAGCCGCTTCTGAATATGGAGAACCCTAATATTATTGTGAATTGCGAGGCTTTATCGTTTATTAGCAGTTCCGGCTTGCGCAGTATGATTACACTTCAAAAAAGCATCACGCAACATAACGGACAACTTGTCCTGGAAGCTATGAAACCGGAAATACGGAAAATATTCGATATGACAGGCTGTTCCAGTCTTTTCACCGTCCGTTAATTCCGACAATATGAAAGCTATTCATATCATTAGCGCTGTACTGTCAGTTGTGTTTTCGCTGACAGTTACAGCAAATGCGCAATCCATTACCTTAATACCCAAATGGACAGCACAAGCACAATTTGCAGGTTATTATGTAGCCGAAAAAATGGGCTTTTATAAAGAGGAAGGACTTGATGTACATGTCAAACACCCGTCCCATTCCGAAAATTCATTCCTCTATCTCGAAGAAGAAGAACCGCAAGCGATTATCACTAATCTATCGCAAGCTTTAATGGAATGTCTTGCCGGCAAACAAATCGTGAATGTCATGCAAACGTCTCAGAGAAACAGCCTAATGCTCGTCAGCCATTCACCTCTAAAAGGAATTTCATCCTTACAATACAAAGAAATAGCTGTATGGAACCATCTCAGCCAGGAACTGCTGGATCAAGTTGCCAATAAGTATCTGCTTCAAGTCAACTGGATACGTTTCAACAGTGGCATCAATCTCTTCCTGGCAAAAGCAGTGGACATTTGTATGATAGGAAGTTATAATGAGTTTCCGCAACTGGCAGAATGTGGCATGCAGATAGATTCTACCCACGTCATGCGTTTTGCCGATTACGGATACGATTTGCCTGAGGACGGGCTCTATGTAACCGAACAGCTCTACAAGAAGCATCCGGAAACGATACAGAAACTGGTACGGGCTTCCATCCGTGGATGGAACTGGGCGTATGAGCATCGTGAAGAGGCATTGGATATCGTAATGGAACAAGTACATCGCTACAATATAGGAACCAACCGGTATCATCAAAGCAAAATGCTGGATGAAATACTCTGGCTTCAAACGGACAAAAACGGTGAACGCCCCTATCGGCTGAGCCGTGAAGGGTTCAATATGGCAACCGATATTTTATTCCCTGCCGATGCCAAAAAGGCAAATACTCTCCTTTACGAGAACTTTGTTAAATAACTACCGCACAATGAAACACACATACTCCCGTTCTTTTGCAACCCGGCTCAGTATTTACGTACTGTCGTTCACACTGATTGTCTTTGCCACAATCATGGGACTATTTTATAAATATAGCCATGAGAAAGTAACGAATTTCGCCATTGAACGTACTCACAGCCTATTGAACAACATCACCACGGAAATAACCAGCCAGTTAAATTCTGTAGAAACCACCATCAACCAGTCCATATGGGTACTGGAAAAGAACATAGAGCAACCGGACTCACTGCATAATATCATTACCTCTATCATAAAGAACAATCCGCTCATCGTAGGAAGCGGCATAGCGTTCGTGCCGGATTATTATAAAGAGAAGGGTAGATATTTCATGCCTTATGTTTCATTCCGTAATAATAAAATCGCCTATCAAGTGCTCGGAAGCCAGAATTATGACTATCTGCACATGGATTGGTATCTTATTCCCAAAATGCTGAAACAAGACTACTGGAGTGAACCTTATTATGATGACGGCGGTGGAAATATCATTATGAGCACTTACTCCAAGCCGCTGTATAATAATCGTGGCGAATTATATGCTATATTTATCGCCAGCATATCACTGTCACAATTCACAGACAATATCAGTGCACTGAAACCCTACCCCACCAGCTATACCTACCTGCTTAGCCGTAACGGAAGTTTTCTGACACACGAGAATCGGAGCAAGATTCTGAACGAAACTGTATTTACCGAAGCTTTCTCTACTGAGAATCATGCACAGGAACATATCGGACGAGAAATGCTGGCAGGACAGACCGGAACCATGCATATTGATAATTTAGGAACGGATTCATATGCTTTCTACACGGCTATACCGGGAATCGGCTGGTCGATATGTACAGTTTGCCCGAGTAAGATAATTCTTCAGGAACTGGACAGCACTTCCCGAAAGATCATTTATACTTTTCTAACCGGTATCCTGGTCCTGTTTATCATTGTATATAGCATTATCTGCCGGCTTGTCCGCCCTTTGAAGAGATTCTCCGAATCAGCCCGTGAAATTGCGACCGGACGATTTGATGTAACATTACCACAGGTACATTCGAAAGATGAAATCAGAGATTTACATGATTCGTTGGCCTATATGCAAAAGTCCCTGTCTACTTACGTCAATGAATTGAAAGAAACGACTGCCAGCAAAGAACGGATCGAGAGTGAACTTTCCATAGCCAGGGATATACAGATGGGGATGCTTCCTAAAATATTTCCACCTTATCCCGACCGTAACGATGTGGACTTACATGCCATATTGAAACCTGCCAAGGAAGTCGGCGGTGACCTATATGACTTCTATATGGATGGCAACCGTCTTTACTTCCTGATTGGTGATGTGTCCGGGAAAGGGGTGCCCGCTTCTCTGTTTATGGCTATCACCCGCAGCTTATTCCGCACCCTGTCCCATCAGGTGCTTTCACCGGCGAAGATTGTGACTGAGATGAATAACTCCATTTCCGATAATAATGAATCCAATATGTTTGTCACACTTATTGTCGGGATACTTGATTTGGAAACTGGTGTGATGAAACTTTGCAATGCCGGACATAACCCGCCTATACTTATTCTTCCTGACAAACATGTGTCATTCATGGAATTCCCTACTCAGATATTTGTCGGGGTCATTGAGGATTTCACCTATACGGACGCGGAAATCACACTGGAAAAGGGAAGCAAATTATTCCTTTATACCGATGGTATAACAGAAGCCGAAAATACAGAAAAAGAATTATACGGAGACGACAAATTACTGGAAGTCCTATCCGCTAATACTTCGTCGAATGTACGTACCACAGTTGACGTTATTGTCAGCTCTATCGCAGATCATGTCAAAGAAGCTGAAGCCAGCGATGACCTGACCATTTTACTCATTCAATATGAACCCGAAGAAAAAACAGTTAAGTAACACACTATTATGGAAAAAGAAATAAGAATCTCAAACGATCTGAACGAAATTACTGTTTTAGCCAGTTTTATAGAAGAAGTAGGTGAAGAATTGTCTTTATCCGCCGAAACGACCATGAATATCAATCTCGCATTAGAAGAAGCCGTAGCTAACATTATTATGTATGCTTATCCACCTCAGGAACAGCATACGATTCTGCTGAAAGTCAACTCTACCGACAAGCAGCTTATTTTCCTTCTTACGGACAAAGGAGCTTCTTTTGACCCGACACAAGTAGAAGATATAGATATCACACTCCCTATCGAGGAACGTCCCATCGGTGGTTTGGGGATATTTCTCATCCGCAGCATTATGAATGAAATATCTTACCAACGTATCGACAACGAAAATCGACTAATAATGAAAAAAGACATTTAACATAATCCGGGAAAAATAGTATAGTTTCCCGGCCAAATTACACAGCATACAAAAGATTTTATTATCTTTGGTGCCATTATTAATCTTATGACCTAATAATGAGCTACCTTAAAAATATAGTAATCTGTTTGTTCTTTCTGTGTATAGGAACTAATTCTGCCTTTTCTCAAATTCCGGAGCAAATCAATTTTTCCTATATTTCCATCAATGAAGGATTGTCGCAAAGTACCGTATTCGCCATTGATCAGGACAAGCGTGGCAATATGTGGTTTGCTACTTATGACGGTGTGAACAAATATGACGGGTATGCATTTACGGTTTACCAGCATAATGAAGACGATCCTAACAGTATCGCCAATGACATTTCACGAATCGTAAAGACAGATAGTCAGGGACGGGTTTGGATAGGTACGCGGGACGGCTTGTCATGGTATGATGAAGAAAAAGACCAATTCAAAAACTTTTTCTACGAGAAGAAAGGCAAGCGGCAACAGATCAACGGTATCGCTGAAATATCACCGGAACAGTTGCTTATAAGCACACTGGAAGGGCTTATCATGTTCGATATAAAAGAATCCAAATTCGTGGACGATTCTTTCAGCACAGCCATGCACAAGATTATAGCTACCGCCCTCTACAGGCATGGCGATGTAATCTATATCGGCACGATGGAGAACGGGCTTTACAGCTACTCCATCCCTCAGAAGAGCCTGGAAAAGGTAACTCCTATATTGGATACCAAACGGATTCAATCTATCCTGCAACAATCTCCTACCCGTATATGGATAGCTACCGAAGGAGCCGGCCTGCTTCTGTTCAATCCGAAAACCAAAGAAGTAAAGACATATCTCCATTCCTCTTCCAATCCTAAGAGTATCAGTTCCAATTATATCCGTTCGCTGGCACTGGATTCACAAAACCGTTTATGGATAGGAACATTCAATGATTTGAATATTTATCGTGAGGCAAGTGATTCGTTTATTTCGTATAGTAGCAGTCCGGTAGAAAGAGGTAGCTTGTCGCAACGCTCGGTGCGCAGTATCTTCATGGATTCCCAGGGAGGTATGTGGCTCGGGACTTATTTTGGCGGACTAAACTATTACCATCCTATTCGCAACCGGTTCAAGACTATACAGCGTATTCCTTATAAGAATTCATTGAGCGACAATGTAGTAAGCTGCATTGTGGAAGATAAGGATAAGAATCTGTGGATAGGAACCAATGATGGCGGTCTGAATCTGTATAATACTAAAACGCAACAGTTCACCCATTATGCGTTACAGGAAAATGAACGGGAAATAGGAATTGGTTCCAATAATATAAAAGCCGTATATGTAGATGAGCAAAAATCACTTGTTTATATCGGTACCCATGCCGGCGGGCTGACTGTCCTTCACCGTAACAGCGGACGAATGGAAAGTTTCAACCAGACTAACAGCCAGTTGGTAAATGAAAATGTATATGCTATTATCCCTGACGAGGGCGGCAATCTCCTGTTAGGAACATTGAGTGCTTTAGTCAGTTTCAATCCCGATAAACAAAGTTTCACGACCATAGATAAAGAAAAGGATAGTACTCCATTCACTTCCCAGCAAATCACGACTTTATTCAGAGACTCACGCAAACGGCTTTGGATTGGTGGCGAGGAAGGCGTATCGGTCTTTCAGCAACAAGGATTAGAGATACAAAAAGCTCCTGTTCTCCCTGCATCTCCTGTCACCAAGATGTTCACCAACTGCATTTATGAAGCTAATAACGGTATCGTTTGGGTAGGTACACGCGAAGGAGTTTATTGTTTTAATGAAAAAGAGAAGAAAATCAAACGATATACTACGTCCAATGGCCTGCCTAATAATGTAGTCTATGGTATTTTGGAAGATACCTTCGGACGTCTTTGGCTAAGTACCAACCGGGGTATTTCCTGCTTTAACCCGGAGAGTGAAAAGTTCCGTAACTTTACTGAATCAGATGGTTTGCAAAGTAATCAGTTTAATACTTCCTCGTACTGCCGTACTTCCAGCGGGCAGATGTATTTCGGTGGTATCAACGGTATCACAACTTTCCGTCCGGAATTACTACTGGACAACCCTTATACTCCGCCAGTAGTAATAACCAAACTGCAACTGTTCAACAAAACAGTCCGTCCGGATGACGAGACTGGTATTCTGACCAAAAACATCAATGAAACGGAAAGTATCACATTGAAATCATGGCAAACAGCTTTTACTATCGAGTTCGTTGTATCCAACTATATTTCGGGACAGCACAATACATTTGCCTATAAGCTGGAAGGTTATGACAAAGAGTGGTATTATCTGACAGACAAACGTTCTGTCTCCTACTCCAACCTACCGCAAGGTACTTATCATTTCCTCGTAAAGGCTGCCAATAGCGACGGAAAATGGAATATGACTCCCACCGTACTCGAAATCATAGTCCTGCCCATATGGTACAAGACTTGGTGGGCGATACTTCTTTTCCTCGCCACTTTCATCGGTTTCATCACTTTCGTATTCCGTTTCTTCTGGATGCGGAAAAGCATGGAAGCGGAACTGGAAATAGAACGCAGGGACAAGGAACACCAGGAAGAAATCAACCAGATGAAGATGCGTTTCTTCATCAATATTTCTCATGAGTTGCGTACTCCGCTGACCCTCATCTTAGCTCCTTTACAGGAAATTATCAACAAGATAAGCGACCGCTGGACAAGGAACCAACTGGAGTATATCCAGCGAAATGCCAATCGTCTGCTGCATCTTGTCAATCAGTTGATGGATTATCGCCGGGCTGAACTTGGAGTATTCGAATTAAAGGTGAAGAAAGAGAATGCCCACCAGTTGATACATGATAATTTCCTGTTCTATGACAAGCTGGCGCGCCACAAAAAGATAACCTATACTCTCCATTCCGAATTGGAAGACAAAGAAGAACTTTTCGATCCTAATTACTTGGAACTGATAGTCAATAACCTGCTTTCAAATGCTTTCAAATATACAGAAGGCGGGCAAAGTATCACCGTGACTCTGAAAGAGGAAGATAATTGCCTGGTACTGCAAGTCAGCGATACCGGTATCGGTATTCCTATCAACAAACAGGGAAAGATATTCGAACGCTTCTATCAGGTTGAAAGTGAGCATGTAGGAAGTGGTATAGGTCTTTCATTGGTACAACGTTTGGTAGAGTTGCATCATGGCCGTATCGAATTGGATAGTGAAGAGGGACAAGGCAGTACATTCTCCGTATATCTTCCGCAGGATATAAATACCTACAAGCCATCCGAATTAGCTTCCAATGATAGCAAAAACGAAGAAGAACAGGTATATTCTACCAATTCCAAAGAGATGTATTTCATTGATACGGAAAAGGTGGAAAATGAAGCCATAGAATCAGGTGACAAGAAACGGGGAACGATTCTTATCGTAGAAGACAATAACGAAATCCGACATTATCTCAGCAGCGGACTTTCTGAGCTATTCAATACGCTGGAAGCCGGAAACGGTGAGGAAGCTCTGGAGAAACTGAAAGATAATGAAGTCGATATCATTGTTACTGATGTGATGATGCCTGTAATGGATGGCATCAAACTATGTAAAAATGTGAAGCAGAATATCCGTACTTGTCATATCCCGGTTATTATCCTGTCAGCCAAAAGCGAAACCAAGGATCAAATGGAAGGTTTGCAAATGGGTGCGGATGACTATATCCCCAAACCATTCTCTCTTGCCATACTGACTACGAAGATACAGAACATGATGCGTACCCGCAGACGTATGCTCGAACGCTATTCCAAATCGTTGGAAGTAGAACCGGAGAAGATTACGTTCAACGCTATGGATGAAGCGCTGCTGAAACGTGCTGTTACTATTGTAGAAAAGAACATGGACAATATAGAATTCTCTACCGACGAATTTGCCAGAGAAATGAATATGAGTCGTTCCAATCTGCACCTGAAGTTAAAAGCTATCACAGGTGAATCTACTATCGACTTTATACGCAAGATTCGCTTTAATGAGGCTGCCAAACTACTGAAGGACGGACGTTATACAGTAGCGGAAGTAAGTACGATGGTAGGATTCAATACACCGTCTTACTTTGCTACAAGCTTCAAGAAGTATTTCGGATGCTTGCCTACGGAGTATATCAAGAAGGCTAAAGGATAAATAAACAACAACGCAAATCCAAAAATATCATGATTTTTACGGAATATAATCCATAAAAACCATGATATTTTTGGATTTTAAGAAAAAAAGTTCGAAATTTGTTATTAGATAAAAGAGGATAATTATGATAATAAGAGCATTAGAACAAACGATTCAGGAAAAGTTATGGCAAGGTAAGGCTATTATAATAATGGGACCCCGACAAGTTGGGAAGACTACCTTGCTAAAACAAATGTTCAAAGACAACAGCGATATTCTCTGGTTAAACGGAGATGAACAGGACACCCGCAGCCTGTTCGAGAATATATCAGCAACCCGCTTAAAATATATATTCGGGCAAAAGAAAATCATCATTATCGATGAAGCCCAGCGCATCGAAAATATAGGATTACGTCTGAAACTAATTACTGACCAGATAAGCGGAATACAATTAATTGCTACAGGAAGTTCATCATTCGACTTAGCCAACAAAGTAAACGAACCTCTTACCGGAAGAAAATGGGAATATAAAATGTATCCTCTTTCTTTCAAAGAAATGGTCAATCACCATGGTTTATTGGATGAGAAACGTCTTATCCCCCATCGCTTGATTTATGGTTACTACCCGGATGTAGTCACGCATCCCGGTTCGGAAGGTGAAATACTAAAACAGCTTTCCGACAGTTATCTTTATAAAGATATCCTGGATTGGGAGCATATCAAAAAGGCTGACAAAATTATAAAGCTTCTCCAAGCGCTAGCCTTTCAAATAGGATCGGAAGTTTCCTACAATGAGTTAGGGCAACTGTGTGACCTCGATCCTAAGACAGTAGAACGATATGTGATATTACTCGAACAATCATATATAATCTTCCGACTGGGTTCATTCAGCAGAAATCTAAGAAATGAGTTAAAAAGTAGCAGAAAAATATATTTCTACGATAACGGAATACGCAATGCTGTAATTGCGAACTTCTCATTAGCGGAAACCCGCTCGGATATAGAAGCTTTATTCGAGAACTTTTTGGTTTCAGAACGTATCAAATATCTTCAATATAAACGTTTATGGCACAATACATGGTTTTGGCGCACTACGGCTATGCAAGAAATAGATTTAATAGAAGAAGGAGATGGAAAACTAATGACCTACGAATTCAAATGGAATCCCAAACGTTCTGCCAAATTCCCCAAAGCCTTTGCAGATAACTATCCGGAAGCAACTTTCACTGTAATTACTCCCGAAAATATGGAAGATTTCCTATTGTAAATACAATGAAACAAGACTTTTGCATCTGCCACATTTTTGTATTTATACTAAGTATTATACGGGGAAATACAAAAATGTGGCAAAGCTCATAATCAATGGTTTAAGCCCCAATATAGGGTAAAATCAAGATTAGTTTACAAAAAACAATAGGATGATTTTGCTTTTTTCAGACGGAAAACTGTATTTTTCGCTGAATCCACTACCTATCAACACATTACCTATAATCTCCGCCTGTTTTTTACCATTAGTGAATTACAGTTGTGCAATCGCCAAGTTGCACTTGTCCTTTCAGGCAGATACACAACTGCAACTCACAAGTTACTCAACTGTAACCAGACAATTCTATTAGAAGAAAACATTAAAAGGATAGTATGATTTATACAATTCAATTAGATAAAGTCACCAAAACTTCTGCATAATTTGGAGAAAGAATACAGCCCTTTATACATTTCAAACAGTATCATTGCACAAATTAGGTATACTATTCGATAAAACTATTAACAACAAGAATACTTACCAAATTGATTTAAAGAAAGGAGAAGAAGTGTTCATTTCCCAAAAATGAGAAGAGACGGAGTTTATTATCTCCCCGATTCCCCATACTTCCAAAAATCATTTTGGATTAAAAATCATCCAATAAGACATCTAAGAATGCACAAAAGCAATCTTGTAAGTACAATAGATACTGATTACATTATGGCACATAATAAGCCCGAAATCAAAGATATAACAGTCTTTTTAAACATAAGTAATATATGATTCAACAAATTTAATATCAAAAAAATCATTTTTGAACAAAGCTTGAACAACACAACCTAATTATCATAAATAAACAGACTACATTTGCAAACAGTAAAATATAACTTTTAATAATTAAAACCTAATAAAGCATGAAAAACATTTTTCTTATTTGTTCATGTGCGTTTTTAACATTCTCAGGGTGCATTGATAATGTAAATGAGCTACTAACAAGTAACAATATTGATGTTACTTCATCTTATGACACACAAATTTGTCATACAACATTAAATGATACCATTGAAACTAGATTATTCGATGTTATCAACCTTAACTATCCTGGATTAGAAAAAGTAAGAGAATTCTATGAAGCAGGTAAATTTTATAATGCAACAAGTGCATTATTAGAATACTATAGAAATAGAACCGAAGTTAATAATCCCAATATTAATTTAGTAAATCCAACTATTTCACCCTTCAATCAAAATATTGCAGACCAAGCATTAGAATATAAATTCTATGTTCGCAGTTTCTATGAAAGTAAAGATGAGAATGGCATTGAATCTTATTACTCTTTTTGGGACGAGAATCAAAAAAAGATAAATTGGAATGCCAACTTGGATAAAGAAACAAGTCAAGAATTCAAATACCAACTTCATCGCCACCAATGGATGCTTCCTCAAGCAATAGCTTATTTTATAAGTAAAGATGAAAAATACATTCAATCATGGATCGAAGTCTATAGTGACTGGTTAAATACATTTCCACATGAACCTGGAACTGTTTTTCCTCCAGAAGGTGGAGCAGGTAACGACAAAGATTACCAATGGAAAGGATTACAAGTAGCGGAACGTGTCACATCACAAGTGGATATTATGCCTTATTTCATCCATTCTATAAACTTTACCCCTGAATGGCTTTCGATTTTCTTATCTACATTTGAAAAAGAAGTAGAGTCTATTCGGCTCAATTATTATTTAAGTAGTAATCATTCTCTTTCGCAGGCACAAGCTATAACCACAGCAGGTATTTTAATGCCTGAATTTAAAAATTCAGAAGTATGGGCAACAGAAGGAGCATCAAAAATGAATGAAGAAATGGATAAACAGCTTTTAGAAGATGGAGTCCATTTTGAATTAGATCCTAGTTATCACATAGCATCCATATCAAGTTTTCGAGAAATTTACGATCTTGCCAAAGTAAACAACAAAGTAAATTTGCTTCCGGCTTCTTATATTAGCAAACTCAAGAAAGCTACAGAATTTGTAAAAGATATTATTTATCCTAATTATACTCTTGACAACTTTAATGATACACGCGCTAGCTCATATACCAAAAGTGTGTTACTTAAGAATTTTAAAATATATGCAAGTATGTATCCAGACGATCAAGAAATGTTATGGATGTCCACTGAAGGTAAAAAAGGAACAGCCCCTACTCATCTCACAAGTGCATATGAAGAATCAGGTTATTATATGCTCCGCAACGGTTGGGGGAAATCTTCAACAATGATGATATTAAAAAACAACAACAATCCTGATCAACAATGGCATTGTCAACCGGACAATGGGACATTTGGTTTATATCGTAATACACGCAATTTTTTCCCAGATGCAGGTGTTTATAGTTATAATACAGATAGTAATCGTGCTAATTATAGAGCTACCAAAAATCATAATACTTTGACGGTCATGAGTAAAACTATAGGAGAAGAACAAGGTGGAGTTACGGAAGGCAAATTACTAAAATTAGAGACTCTAAATAATATAGATATTCTAGTAACTGAGAATGCATCATACAATAATATAACTCATCGTAGAGCCATTTTTTATGTAAATAAAAACTTTTTTGTCATAGCAGATGAAGGCTATGGTTCAATAGGAAGCAATAAAGTTAATCTTAATTTCCATATGCTAACAGATAAAACATATCCAACAGTATATGATGATCTAAAGTCATCTAAACAGTACGGGGCCCATACTACATTCACAGATAATAATAACATGTTAATCAGAACTTTTTCAGAAACAGAACAAGACTTCTCTGTCACAACGTCAACAAGTAAAATATCCAACAAATTAGGAGATAATACGGCTGGTTCAAGAGCAGGTTATCAGTACACTATTCGACAACCTAAAACCACGGAATCAATTCCCATCACAGCCGCACGTTTCATATCAGTTATTTATCCGTTTGGAGATATTTCCGAAATTAATAATCTAAATATTGATGCTAAATTTATTGATAATGAAAATTCAGCTCCAGGAACTTTTCATCCCAAAGGTATTTCTATCAAAGTAACGATTAATGGACAAGAATATGATTTATCATATTCTCTATAATTCTTAGTGTAAAAACGTTTTCATTTATAGTAGCTATAACATTTTTATTTATTTAAAAATCCAAAAGTATGAAGAACATTTTCTTTATTTGTATAGTCTCTCTACTCGCATTCACTGGATGCACAGATGATGATGAGAATCTTATTCTTAAGGGTGATGGTAACATTACCTATCCTCAACAAAAGCCAAACAACGTTATTAATGAAAGGCTTTTTGATGTGATCAACCTAGATTATCCTGGCTTAGAAAAAGCTAAAGCACATTATGAAGCTGGTGACTTGTATTTTGCAGCAGAAGCTCTATTGAAATATTATCAAACAAGAACAGATGCGCCAGTGAATCCAACTCTAAATTTAATGAATATTACTAAGACAGAAGAAGATCAAACGAAGGCTGATCAAGCATTGACATACCGATTTTATGTTAAGAACTTCACTGATCCCAAAGATGGATTACCATATCAGCTTAGTAAAACCGATGGCAAACTTAACTGGGAGAATCGTCCAAGTGATACTAGTGACGAATACCCCAAACAACTACATCGTCATCAATGGTTTATTCCTCAAGCAAAAGTATATCGTTGCTCAAATGATGAAAAATATATTCAATCATGGATAGAAGTCTATGGTGATTGGATTTTCCAAAATCCAAAACCTGAAACTGAAGCAGATGGAATCAAACCTTGGTGGCAATTACAAACCGCATCTCGATTAGCCGATCAAGTAGAACTATTTGAATATTACAAAAACTCCATTAATTTCACTCCAGAATGGTTTTCTATTTTCATGACCAGCTTTGCAGACCATTGTGATTATCTAACACAATACCCATATAAAGAAGGTGGTAACATATTAGCAACACAAGGTAGCGCATTAGCTTTTGCAGGAACATTATATCCAGAATTCAAGGATTCGAAAAAATGGGCAGAAACCGGCTTCAATTATATTGGGAATCAATTTTTAGAAGATGGCATGCACCATGAATTAGATTTAAGTTATCATATCGACGTAGTCAATACTTGCTATAAACTTATTAAACTAATTGATGCTAATGATCTCGGTGATAAATTAGCCCCTGATATAAAATCATCTCTTCAAAAAGCTGCAGACATAATAATGCAATTCACCTTCCCAAACTATTGCGAAGGGACAAATTTCGATGTGAAAGATTACAATAATAAGAATTTTTACGTACCGGGATTCAACGATACGCGACAAGTGTCATGGAATCGCAGTGTTCTTAATAATAACTTCAAAAGATTTGCTGAACTCTTCCCTGATAATGAAGAATTTAAATACATGGCTGCTTATGGGAAAAACAACATTGGAGCATGTCCTGACATAGAACCTAAAATATTTCCTAACTCAGGCTATTACATATTACGTAACGGTTGGGAAAAAACATCTACAATGATGATATTAAGCAATAATAATTCAGGAAGTACAGTTCTTCAGCCGTGGTCTCATAATCAACCGGATAACGGAACATTTGAACTATATTATAATGGACGCAATTTCTTTCCTGATTCAGGTGTACGTGATTACTATACATATAGTGGTTCGGATGCTTCTACTGTTAATGCAAGACGCGCCGAATTCCGTCAAAGTAAGATGCATAATACTTTAATTTTGGGTGGAGAGAACTACACCAAAACTCAAGGCAAATATTTAAGTGCCGGCAAAATAGAAAATAATACAGAAGTTGTTGTATTTGAAAATCCAGGATATTCAAATTTAACTCATCGCCGTTATATCTTCTTTGTAGAAAAGAAATTCTTTGTTATTGTTGACGAAGGAATCGGAGAAGGTACTAAGACCAAACCGGTAAGCATACACTTCAATTTATGTGAAGGGACAAATAATGAAGTTATTATTGACAAGGATGAAAAAGGTGCACATACGAACTTTGCAAGTGGAAGTAATATTCTCGTTCGTACCATAGCAACCAATGATAATGATAACATTTCACTCACAAAAACCACAGGTAAAGTTTCCTATAACACAATAGCAGAACTATCCTTTAATCGCCCGGCTTATTATATTGATATGGCAGCAGGAAAAAGAGATGCTGCTCGTTTCTTAACTGTAATATATCCGGTAGACGGCAGTACAGATGGAATTAATATTACCGGTAGTATGAAACAAGAATACGATGCCAATGGAGTTTCCTGTTCGGTAGCCGTTGGTGATAAAACTTATAGCTTGAATTATCAAATCCAATAAACTTAAAATAGTAGATATGAACCTTAAAACATTATTTAGTTGGGGACTGATGGTCTTAGTGATCGTCTTGTCGGGACACTTTGTCACCTCTTGTACAGACCCGGAAACAACTGATTCTACCAAATTTGCCATTTTTTACTCAGGAGTGACAGATATCGGGCCTTCTATGAACTTTAATCTCAATTCACCGACATATATCGGTGCTACTCCCTCAGATTTCGCAATCACGAAGATTACGCTTGACGATGAAATGTACAGTACAGATTGCTTTGTAATCGACACCAATAGTGGTTCCATCTCTTTGCAAAATACAGAGAACCTACCCGTAGGCATATATAAACTAACAATATCCTGTACATCAAACGGCAATCGTCACGAATTCAAAGATGCAGTAACAGTAAACATGCTGGCTCCCGTACCTGATGGAATTACTGTAGAACCTAGTGAAGTTACTATCGACTTTGCAGATATTGATAATGAAGATGCAACCGCCCAGGTGACAACAGACAAGGATACCCATGTATCCATCACCAAACATGAAATTATTCAGGAAGAAGGAAAAGAGTACTTCGCTATCACCAAAACTGGAAAAATCAGTATTAATAGAGATTACGAAGGTGAAATACCTCCAGGAAAATATATACTGAACCTAAAACTAACTACTGGTGCAGGGACGGGTATATTTGAGAATGCAGTAACTTTCAATATTACATCTAAACCATTATCACTGTTATATACCCCCAATTCAGTCAGAGCAGAAAAGAATACGGCATACGTTTCTACCGCACCAGTATTGAAAGGCTCTTTAGAAGAACTGGTTTACAGCATCAAGTCTATCACACCCGAAAATGCACCTATCACCATAGATCCAGCAACAGGTATCTTGTCATTAAGTGAAAACAGTGAATTAGAAATTGATACAGAATGTAAGGTAAACGTATCAGTTACCAACAAATATGGAAGTACTGATTTCGACGAAGCTTTCATTATAACCATCGTCGCATTTATTAATCCTATCACTACTTTTTCTTATGATAATCAAGAAGGAATTCAAGGTACAGCATTTTCATTCTCTCCTACTGAAATAGATGGCGATGAAGTCAGTTACGAATTTGTGAATCTTCCAGCAGAATTGGATAAAAAGTTGAATATCGAAGGACATTCGGGAGTAATATCTACCAAAAAAGGCAATACCATTCCAATAAATGACTATACTATTCAGGTAAAAGCCCGCAATACTAAAAATGAAAAGATCACTTCTTTCAACCTGAGCATCAAAGAAAATAAAAATTACTTTACTTATATCCGTTATGGGAACAATCTTGGTCTGGATGAAGCTGTTGAAGCAAGTCAATATAGAGTAAATGACAACAATGAACTGGCAGGATTGAATCTCAAACCTAAGACAGATGCAAAAGATGGCGTTCAACTCACATGGAGTGTAGTTATCAAACACCAAATGAAAAATACAACCATAAATCCTGCAAACGGAGAACTGACATTGAAAGGTTATAAAGCCAACCAATGTGGTATGATTATAGTAACCGCAACAGCGGGGAAAGACACGCCAGCCGAAGTATCTGTCAGCACTCCTGTGTTCTTTAATTTTCCTGCCACAAGTGGAATTATTGTAAAATATTCCCCATTTGCGTTCAGAGTAAATCCGACAAAGGGAGGGATCTCTAAGGCTCCGGTCATTGAAGGTGTAAGTGACCTATCCCAGTTCGCTATGGACTATAGAAGAACATTCAATTATTACAGTGTAGATGGTAATTCCATTGATGGACAGCCAGTAAAAGGCAACGGCTCTTTTGCAACTTATATTTGGGAAACTTATTATAAATCTATCGGCAAAGAAGCCGCAGTTAATTATGGAGCAAGACCACCAATGTCTTACTATGATAACAGCAGTAATCTTACCCAAGCATATGCTTACGTGGATCCGACATCAAATTGGGCTGTAAGAGTGAATCCAGGCAAATGGAAAGACAAAAATGAGGTTTATGCCAACGGTGCGATGATTGGACAAATGACTTTTATCACTGAAGGAGATAGTGGCAAAGTTGGAGATGGTACTCAAATATTCCCATTCATCATTTGGTTTGACCCCAATTTTTAAATGCTAACGAATCATATAAATAACAATGAATATGTTTAAATTAATAAACAATACTATGAGTAAAAGAGGGCATATCACCCTCGTGGCTCTCTTCATCACCCTCATGGCGTTTGCACAAGATATTAATGTAAAAGGTGTGATATTAGATGAAACTGATACTCCTTTAATTGGAGCAACTATACAAGTAAAGGGAAGCAAGGCAGGTACAATAACAGACTTTGACGGTAATTTTTCAATAAATGCTCCAAAAAACGGAGTCCTGTCGGTTAGCTATATTGGCTATAAGACTCAGGATATAAAGATTCAAGGAAGAACAAAGCTTTCTGTAAAACTGACTCCAGATAATGCCATGTTGGACGAAGTTGTCGTTGTCGGTTACGGAACCATGAAAAAGAACGACTTGACTGGTTCCGTAGCTTCCATAGGTACTAAAAATATAGAAGGTTTTAAGACAGGTTCTGTAATGGCTACATTAGGAGGACAAATTGCTGGTGTACAAGTTACATCAACTGACGGAACACCAGGAGCGGGTTTCGACATCAAGATTCGTGGTGTAGGTACCGTAACCGGAGATGCTTCACCACTTTTCATTGTAGACGGTTTTGAAGTAAGCAGTCTTGATTATTTGTCCAATTCCGACATTCAAAATATGGAATTTCTGAAAGATGCATCCGCTGCGGCTATCTACGGAGCCCGTGCAGCAAATGGCGTTGTATTGGTTACGACCAAATCCGGAAAAGAAGGAAAACCGGTTATTACCTATAATGGTTCAGCCAGCTATCGCAAAATTTCAAAAATGCTAGATCAACTATCTCCATATGAATTCGTTCAATTACAAATGGAAATTAACCCAACGAAATATGCAACTACTTATTTTCAGGAAGGAGTTGATAAAAAAGGAGTTCCATACATCCATCAAACAATTGACGACTATTTAACAGACCTAGGAGTGGACTGGCAAAAAGAGTCTTTTGCCCCGACATGGTCACAAGATCACAATCTGTCTATCACTGGTGGTAATAAAGAAAGTAAATATTCAGCCTCTTTTTCACGTTATGATGAAAATGGTATCTTTACAAACAGCGGTTTTCAGAAAACAACCGGGAAACTCCGTCTAATTCAGCAAGTCACTAAAGCGGTGTCATTCGATGCGACTGTCAACTACGCTAATACAGTGAAAAAAGGAGTAGGTACTTCAGGCGATAACGGACGTTTCAACATGCTTTCCATGATTTTACGTGCACGCCCTACTCCCGGCAACAGTATGACAAATGAAGAATTTCTAGCTGCCGCCATTGACCCGTTAATACTCTCGGATACCGAAAGCATCTCACAGGTAAACCCTATCATCCAAGCCAAATCCGTCAACAGTCGAAAACAGGCAGAATTATGGGGAACAAATCTTGCCGTTACTGTGAAACTGACCAAAGATCTAACATTTAAAACAGCCGGAACTTACAATACAACCAACACTCGCGACGATATTTTTTACACAGAATCATCTCGTGAAGCATATCGTAATGGCAATAGTGCTTATGGACAGACACAAATGACAAAAGCATTGCGCTGGGCAAATAACAATACACTGACATATAATAAGAAATTCAAGAAGAAGCATACGCTTAATGTCATGATTGGGCATGAATTTGTCTTCAATAGCAGTGAATACCTACAAGGTCAGGCCAAAGATTTTCCTTTCGACAATCTGGGAAGTAACAATTTAGGCATCGGCGCAACTCCGAGTAAAGTAAATACCTATAAAAGCGAAAAGAAACTACTCTCTTTCTTTGCCCGTGGAAATTATAATTTCGACAACCGTTACTTGTTAACAGCAACCGTACGTGCAGACGGCTCTACTGTATTCGCAAAAAATAATAAATGGGGTTACTTTCCTTCTTTCTCTGCTGCATGGCGCATTTCCGAAGAGAAGTTTATGAAAGGCATCAAACCTATATCCAACCTGAAACTTCGCTTCGGATGGGGTACGGTTGGTAACGACCGCATTGCTAATAATCTATCAATGGATTTATATACTATGAGTAAATATGGACTCGGAAACCAACTGATTACAGTATTGAATCCTAAACAACTACCCAATACAAACCTCAAATGGGAAGGTTCAACAACTACTAACTTAGGGGTTGACTTGGGATTATTTGAAAACCGGCTGAATGTCTCCGCTGATTTCTTCGTGAAAAACACGAAAGACTTATTGTTGGCTCAAAGTCTGGCATATGTTACAGGATTCGGTTCGCAATACCAGAATATTGGCAAGATACAAAATAAAGGTATTGAGTTGAGCCTAAACAGTACGAATATCCAGACTAAAAATTTCCTGTGGCAAACCGATTTCAACATCTCATTCCTCAAGAATACATTGAAATCTTTGCAGCCTGGTACTACTACGATGTATGCTCGTACGGGATTTAGTTCAGACTTTACAGACTACGATTATATAGCAACAATAGGTTCTTCTTTGGGACAGATTTATGGCTATAAATATGACGGCGTATACCAGACTTCAGACTTCAATGTGACTCCGGATGGAAAAATGATATTGAAACCTGGGATTACTGATATAAGTGAGCATGCGGGAAAAGCTGTAGAACCTGGTATGGTAAAGTATACAGATATTGATGGAGATGGTGTTATTACTACCAAAGACCTTACGGTAATCGGAAATGGTATTCCTAAATGGTATGGTGGTATAACCAATACATTCAATTATAAACAAATAGACTTTAGTTTTATGTTCCAGTTCAACTATGGAAACGATGTTTATAACGCAACCCGTCTCTTCAGTACACAAACTCAAGACGAACGCTATAACCAATTGGCAGAAGTAGCAGACAGATGGACACCCACTCACGCATCCAATCGTGTTCCTTCAGCCAAAGGTTATGTAAAGAATGAATTGTACTCACGTTTTATTGAAGACGGTTCTTTCCTTCGTTTGAAAAATGTTGTATTAGGATACACATTGCCCAATAAATGGACTAAGAAATTCTACATTTCACGCCTACGTGCCTATGCTTCTGCACAAAATCTGTTTTGCATATCTAAATATAGTGGATATGATCCAGAAGTATCTATGGGAGCCAACAACCCGATGACTCCAGGACTTGACTGGGGTGCTTATCCAAAGAGTAGGGTATATACTTTCGGTCTTGAAATTCAGTTCTAATTTATAAAAACAGAAAAAATGAAAAAACTAATATACTATATGTTATTTCTAAGCTGTGTATTTTCATCTTGTTCACTAGATGAGCAAACTTACACAGAAGTGAACAAGGAAACTTACATGAAAAATGCTGCTGAAGCGCAGAATGTTTTATTAGGTGTTTACAGAGACATGATTCAAGGCGGCATTTACGGATACCAATTATCACTTTTATTCACAATCCCCACCGATCTTGCCAAATGTGAAGGAAATAGTACCAATGGAATCCGTTTGGTTCCGGCTAACGCATATACCGCCACCCAATCGGAAGTTCAAAGTACTTGGTCGGCACTCTACAACTCCATTTACGATGCAAATGACTTTATGGAAACATTGCAAAGTAACGTGAACCAATTTACAGATGAAGATAAACAAAAAGCTCTTGTTTATATGGCGGAAGCACGAGCCTTACGTGCATTGTACTATTTTGAATTGGTACGTTGGTATGGAAACATAGCACTGATAACCAACACCGCTCAATCTTACCAACATCCTTCTACTTTTGTACAAGCAGCACCAGAAGATGTGTATGCATTCATTGAAGATGATTTGCAGTTTGCGATAAACAATCTACCATATGCACAGGATGACAAGATACGTTCCAACAACAGTTTTCGTTTTTCAAAAGGAGGTGCACTTGGCTTATTGACTAAAGTATACGCCACATGGGCTGGAAATCCGATAAATAATAAAGAAAAATGGGAAGACGCCGCAAAAATGGCTAAAGTCCTTGTAGAATCAGGTAAACATCAACTGTTAAGTGACTATGAACAACTTTGGCGTAACACTTGTAACGGAATTTGGAATTCGGACGAAAGCTTGATCGAAGCTAGTTTCTACGCTCCAACTGTGACAGGAACTTCTTCTCAAGACCCTTGCGGACGCATTGGTAAATGGAATGGTGTTTCTGCATCCGGTATCAGAGGCGTACGTAATGCAGGAAACTGGAGAGTGGTAAGTACGTTCCTACGCGATTGGAAAGATCGTCAAAGCGATAAACGATGGGCTATATCTTTCTCTGATTATAAATATGGAAAGAATGAAGCGACTGGCGAAAACGGAGTAAAAATACCTATCAATGCCGAATCTTTTGAAACGGCTATTTCCGATGCAGGTACAGCAAAAGCAAAAAAAGCTTACGACAATGGGTGTTGCCCGGCTAAATGGGACACTGAAAAGTATGTAAATGCCAGCAATTATCTGGTCAATGCAGACTTCTCAAACATCAACTGGTATGTATTACGCTACGCAGACGTATTACTACTATATGCAGAAGCATTAAATGAATGGAAAGGTAGTCCTACTACAGAGGCCTATGAAGCTATCAATATGGTACGTCGCCGTGGATTCGGTTTACCTGTAAATACAGCAAACAGTTCATCCGACCTCGCAGCCGGAATGGATCACGATACATTCCAACAAGCTATTCGTGACGAACGTGCATATGAATTGGCTTATGAGGGACATAGACGTCAGGATTTAATTCGTTGGGGAATTTATTACGAGAGCATTCGTAAAACAGCACAGGACTTGGTGGACTGGTGCAGTGATCCTAATTATATCTGTGTAGACTTCACCAAAAAAGGTAAACATGAATTATTGCCAATTCCACAACGAGATATGAAGTTAATGACATCTTTCGAACAAAATCCAGGCTGGAAATAATTCTTTGTAATGAACGTTTAGAATCCCCCAATAAAGTTGTGTCAAAAGTAAATCGTAATAATATTAGCTTACGGCACAACCTTATTGGAGAATTTTAAAACCTTTTTCAACAAAATCAAAACTGGAAAAGCAGAGTTCAAACACCTTTTGGACAATCCTGCAACGCAAAGTTAAGCCTTTCCGCTACTTTTGTATCAGTTACAAAACTTCTAAAAACAATCACTTAAAATGAATAACATGAAAAAGAAACTTGTTCTCTTTGCTTCGGTTACTATCGCACTTGCATCGTGCCAGACAGCCCCAAAGGAAGACTACAGTTGGATTAAAAAAGGACTGGATGTAGCTTCTGCACAATTACAACTTTCAGCAGAAGAAGTTGACGGTACAGGTCAGCTTCCACGTTCTATCCGCACAGGTTATGATATGGATTTCCTTTGTCGCCAGTTGGAAAGAGACTCACTGACGTTCAAAGATTCACTCCGCGCACAACCGACTGCCGAACAATTAGGCAAACGCCGTCTTTGCGGTGTTTATGACTGGACAAGCGGTTTCTTCCCCGGTTCTTTGTGGTACGCATACGAGCTGACAGGAAACGACACACTGAAAGCGGAAGCTATTCAATATACCAATCTTCTGAATCCGGTACGCTATTATAAAGGTACACACGATTTGGGATTCATGATTAATTGCAGCTATGGTAATGCAGAACGTCTTGCGCCCAATGACACTATCGCAGCAGTAATGAGAGAAACAGCAGACAATCTTTGCGGACGTTTCAACGATTCTATCGGTGCTATCCGCTCATGGGATTTCGGAACATGGAACTTCCCGGTAATCATCGACAATATGATGAACCTTGATCTTCTGTTCAACGTAGCCAAAGCAACCGGTGACAACAAATATAAAGATATTGCTATCAAGCATGCCATGACTACCATGCACAACCACTTCCGTCCTGACTATACTTGCTGGCACGTAGTAAGCTATAATAATGACGGAACCGTTGAACGCAAACAAACTCACCAGGGAAAGAACGACGATTCTTCATGGGCACGCGGACAAGCATGGGCTGTATATGGTTACACAGCTTGCTACCGTGAAACAAACGACAGTACTTTCTTGAACTTCGCTGTAAAAATAGCCGATATGATTATGGATCGTGTAAAAACAGACGACGCTATTCCTTATTGGGATTACGATGCTCCCGTGACAGAAGAAACTCCGCGCGACGCTTCGGCTGCTTCTGTTACTGCTTCGGCATTAATCGAATTAAGCACAATGGTTCCCGACGGAAAGAAATACTTGGATTACGCAGAGAAAATTCTGAAGAGCTTGTCAAGCGATGCATACCTTGCAAAAGTTGGCGACAACCAGGGATTCATCTTGATGCACTCTGTAGGTTCACTGCCTAACGGTTCTGAAATTGATACTCCACTGAATTATGCTGACTACTACTATCTGGAAGCATTGAAGAGATTCATGGAGTTAAAGAAGTTGAGAGTGGAGAATGGAGAGTTGAGAGTGATCCAATAGTACAAAAGTAGGAGTATTCTCAATCGTAAATAGTAAATTGTAAAATCGTAAATTATATCATGAATAAAACTTTAAAGTATATCGTTCTGCTGGCAATCGTTTGTTTTGTAGGCAGAGCTAGCGCCCAGGAGTTGAAAAGCGAAGTATTTTCACTTCTCAACCTGGACTATCCGGGACTGGAAAAAGTGAAAACGCTGCACCAGGAAGGTAAAGACGAAGATGCCGCAAAAGCATTGCTCGACTACTACCGTGCACGTACCAACGTGAAAACTCCGGATATTAATCTGAAAAAGGTTACTATCGGCAAAGAAGAGCAACAATGGGCAGACGATGCACTGAAACATACTTTCTTTGTTCATAAAGGTTATCAGCCTTCTTACAATTACGGAGAAGACATTAACTGGCAGTACTGGCCGGTAAAGGATAACGAACTTCGCTGGCAACTTCACCGTCACAAATGGTTCACTCCGATGGGTAAAGCTTATCGTGTATCCGGTGACGAAAAATATGCCAAAGAATGGGCACACCAATACATCGACTGGATTAAAAAGAATCCGTTGGTGAAGATGGACAAGAAAGAATATGAAATGGTTAGCGACGGAAAAATCAAGGGCGAAGTAGAAAACGTACGTTTCGCATGGCGTCCCCTGGAAGTGAGCAATCGTCTGCAAGACCAGACTTCACAGTTCCAGTTGTTCCTGCCTTCTCCTTCTTTCACTCCGGACTTCCTGACTGAGTTCTTAGTGAATTATTACAAGCATGCCATACATATCTTAGGCAACTACTCCGACCAGGGTAACCACTTGCTATTCGAAGCTCAACGCATGATTTATGCCGGCGCTTTCTTCCCGGAATTCAAAGATGCTCCGGCTTGGAGAAAGAGTGGCATCGACATCCTGAACCGTGAAATTCATGTACAGGTATATGAAGATGGCGGACAGTTCGAACTCGACCCGCACTATCACCTCGCTGCTATCAATATTTTCTGCAAGGCATTAGGTATCGCTGACGCTAACGGATTCCGTAAGGAATTCCCACAGGACTATTTGGATACAATCGAAAGCATGATTATGTTCTATGCAAACATTTCTTTCCCGGATTACACAAACCCATGTTTCAGCGACGCTAAGTTGACAACTAAGAAGGAAATGGTGAAGAACTACAAATCATGGAGCAAACTGTTCCCGAAAAATCAGGCTATCAAATACTTTGCAACAGAAGGTAAAGAAGGCGCATTGCCGGATTATATGTCTAAGGGATTCTTGAAATCAGGTTTCTTCGTATTCCGTAATTCCTGGGGGATGGATGCTACCCAAATGGTAGTAAAAGCCGGTCCGAAAGCATTCTGGCACTGCCAGCCGGACAACGGTACATTCGAACTTTGGTTCAATGGCAAAAACTTGTTCCCGGATTCAGGTTCATATGTATATGCAGGAGAAGGTGAAGTGATGGAACAACGCAACTGGCATCGTCAGACTTGTGTACACAATACTGTAACCCTGAACAACAAAAACCTGGATACTACAGAATCAGTTACCAAACTGTGGCAGCCGGAAGGTGCCATCCAAACTTTGGTTACCGAAAATCCAAGTTACAAGAACTTGAAGCATCGCCGTTCCGTATTCTTCGTTGATAACACTTACTTTGTTATTGTAGACGAAATGGCAGGCAGCGCCAAAGGTTCCATCAACCTTCACTACCAGATGCCGAAAGGAGAAATCGCAAACAGCCGCGAAGACATGACATTCCTTACTCAGTTTGAAGATGGAAGCAACATGAAACTGCAATGTTTTGGTCCTGACGGTATGAGTATGAAAAAAGAACCCGGATGGTGTTCAACTGCTTACCGCAAACGTTACAAACGTATGAATGTATCATTCAACGTGAAGAAAGACGGCGAAGAAGCTGTACGTTATATCACTGTTATCTACCCGGTTAAGAAGAGTGCAGATGCCCCTAAATTTGCAGCTAAGTTCAAGAACAAAGCGTTCGACGAAAACGGACTGGAAGTAGAAGTGAAAGTGAACGGAAAGAAACAGTCATTAAAATATAAACTCTGATAAACAGGCATTAACCAATGCCGGTCAGAGCGTAGCGAAGAATCTCCTCTCTACGTTATAAAGAGAGGAGATTTTTCGTCACTACGCATCCCCTGAATGACAGTCATATCCGGCTATTATTCGTTTATTAATATCACATTCTCCTCTAAATACTCTTTATTATGAGAAACAATCCCTCTACCCTACTCCTTCCATTAGCTGCACTAAGCCTTGCTTCCTGCGGCAATCAGAAGAAAGAAGAAACTAAACGACCGAACATCATCTTTATGATGACGGACGACCATACCACTCAAGCCATGTCCTGCTATGGCGGAAACTTGATTCAGACTCCCAACATGGACCGGATTGCCAACGAAGGTATCCGTTTTGACAACTGTTATGCAGTCAACGCCCTCTCCGGTCCGTCACGCGCTTGTATCCTCACCGGCAAATTCAGCCACGAAAACGGTTTTACCGATAACGCAAGCACATTCAACGGTGACCAACAGACATTCCCCAAACTTCTCCAACAAGCCGGATACCAGACCGCAATGATTGGTAAATGGCATCTTATCAGCGAACCGCAAGGCTTCGACCATTGGAGCATCCTTAGCGGTCAGCACGAACAGGGCGATTATTACGACCCCGACTTCTGGGAAGACGGCAAGCATATCGTAGAAAAAGGATATGCAACAGATATTATCACTGACAAAGCCATCGAATTCCTTGAAGGCCGTGATAAGAATAAACCGTTCTGCATGATGTATCACCAGAAAGCACCGCACCGCAACTGGATGCCTGCTCCCCGCTATCTCGGCATCTTCAACAATACTACTTTCCCCGAACCCGCCAACCTGTTCGATGACTACGAAGGTCGTGGAAGAGCAGCCCGCGAACAAGACATGTCTATCGAGCACACACTGACGAATGACTGGGATCTCAAACTATTGACCCGCGAAGAGATGTTGAAAGATACGACAAACCGTCTTTACAGCGTATATAAGCGTATGCCTCTCGAAGTACAGGATAAATGGGATTCCGTATATGCACAGCGTATCGCAGAATATCGCAAAGGCGATTTGAAAGGCAAAGCATTAATCAGTTGGAAGTATCAACAGTATATGCGCGACTATCTGGCTACCACATTAGCGGTAGATGAAAATATCGGTCGCCTGATGAATTATCTCGAAAAGATTGGTGAACTGGACAACACCATTATTGTCTACACTTCCGACCAAGGTTTCTTCCTTGGCGAACACGGCTGGTTCGACAAACGCTTCATGTACGAAGAATGTCAACGTATGCCGCTTATTATCCGTTATCCGAAAGCTATCAAAGCAGGAAGCACCAGCAACGCCATCAGCATGAACGTGGACTTCGCCCCTACTTTCCTTGACTTTGCCGGAGTGGAAATCCCGTCTGATATCCAAGGCGCATCCTTGAAACCGATATTGGCAAACGAAGGCAAAACTCCCGCCGACTGGCGCAAAGCCGCTTACTACCATTACTACGAATATCCGGCTGAACATTCTGTAAAGCGCCACTATGGTATCCGTACACAAGATTTCAAACTCATTCATTTCTACAACGACATTGACGAATGGGAAATGTATGATATGAAAGCCGACCCGAGAGAAATGAACAACGTCTTTGGTAAGCCGGAATATGCAGAGAAGCAAAAGGAATTGATGCAGCTTCTCCAGGATACCCAAAAGCAATATAAGGACACTGACCCCGATGAAAAGGAAAAAGTTCTTTTCCAAGGCGACAGAAGACTGATGAAAAATAGATAAAGATTAACCAAAAACAATTATATCATGGATAGAAGAAGTTTTTTAAAAAACACAGGCTGGTCTTTCCTCGGATTGGCAGCTTCGGGCAGTTTACTGGGTGCTTGCGCACCAGGAAGCAAGGATGCCAAAAAAATTATGCCATCAGCAAGCAACCTCAAAATGTATTGGGGCGACTTACATAACCACTGTAACATCACATACGGACACGGCGATATGCGCGACGCTTTTGAAGCGGCGAAAGGACAATTGGATTTTGTCAGTGTAACCCCTCATGCCATGTGGCCGGATATTCCCGGTGCGGACGACCCTCGTCTGAAATGGGTAATCGACTACCACACAGGCGCTTTCAAACGTTTACGTGAAGGCGGTTACGAGAAATATGTAAAAATGACGAATGAGTACAACAAGGAAGGTGAATTCCTGACTTTCGTAGGATACGAAGCTCATAGCATGGAACATGGGGATCATGTTGCACTGAACTATGATTTGGATGCACCGCTTGTAGAATGTACTTCAATCGAGGACTGGAAAGAAAAGGCTAAAGGACATAAGGTATTCGTTACTCCGCATCATATGGGATACCAGGGCGGCTACCGCGGTTACAACTGGAAATGCTTTACCGAAGGTGATATTACTCCGTTCGTAGAAATGTACTCCCGCCACGGTCTGGCAGAAAGCGACCAGGGCGATTACCCTTACCTGCATGATATGGGACCGCGCCAATGGGAAGGGACCATCCAATATGGTCTTGAACTAGGTAACAAATTCGGTATTATGGCTTCCACCGACCAGCACTCCGGTTATCCGGGAAGTTATGGCGATGGACGTATCGGCGTACTGGCTCCGTCACTGACCCGTGACGCTATCTGGGAAGCACTCCGCACCCGTCACGTATGCGCTGCGACAGGTGATAAGATTCTTATAGATTTCCGTTTGAACGATGCTCTTATGGGAGATGTAGTTCGTGGTAACAGCCGTCGCATCTATCTGAACGTAACGGGTGAAAGCTGTATCGACTATGTAGATATTGTAAAGAACGGACAGATTCTGGCTCGTATGAACGGCCCGTTGACTCCGGTTGCTCCGGAAGGTGATACGGTACGTTGCAAAGTTAAAGTTGATTTCGGTTGGAATCGTGAAGAGAAATACGTACATTGGCAGGGCAAATTGTCATTAGACAAAGGACAACTCCATGGCGTGACTCCTTGTTTCCGTGGTGCAGCTTTCACTTCTCCGCAAGAAGGTGAAACAGAGTTCCACACACACGTCAACCGCATCGTGTCTGTTGGCGACAAGGAAACCGAACTGGATATGTATAGCAGCAAGAATCCGAATACGACGACTGCGGCCATGCAAGCAGTAATCCTTGATGTTGAGATGCCGAAAGACGGTAAGATTATCGCTGAATTCAACGGCAAGAAGTTTGAACATACATTGGGCGAATTGCTCGAAGGTTCACGTTCACACTTCATGATCGGCTGGTTGAGCGAAGCAATCCTCTTCAACCGTGCTATGCCGGAAAGCTGCTTCACAGTAGAGCACTACATGGAAGACAAGGAGCCTCAACGTGATACGGATTATTACTATGTACGCGCCCGCCAACGTGACGGACAATGGGCTTGGAGTTCACCAATATGGGCAGAAAGAGTGTGATTTTCAAGTATTAAGTAATAAGTATCAAGCATTACTTTGCAGATATGGAAAAAGAATACGCTATAGGGATAGACCTTGGCGGAACTTCTGTGAAATACGCCCTTATTGATAATGAAGGCGTATTTCATTTTCAAGGGAAGTTGCCGTCGAAAGCCGATGTATCAGCAGAAGCTGTCATCGGGCAGTTGGTTGCCGCCATCAATGAAGTGAAGGCTTTTGCAGAAAAGCAAGGACTAAAGGTGGACGGTATAGGAATCGGAACACCGGGAATCGTAGACTGTACGAACCATATTGTTCTGGGTGGTGCGGAAAATATCAAAGGCTGGGAAAACCTGCACTTGGCAGACCGCATTGAATCGGAAACCGGTATTCCGGCTTTATTGGGAAATGACGCTAATCTGATGGGATTGGGCGAAACGATGTATGGAGCCGGGCAAGGTGCTACCCATGTTGTGTTCTTAACGGTAGGAACCGGCATCGGCGGTGCGGTAGTCATCGACGGCAAACTGTTCAATGGCTATGCCAACCGCGGAACGGAATTGGGACATGTGCCTTTAATTGCCAATGGCGAACCTTGCGCCTGTGGTTCTGTCGGCTGCCTGGAGCATTATGCTTCTACTTCTGCTTTGGTGAGACGCTTCAGCCAACGGATAACGGAAGCCGGTATTTCTTATCCGGGTGAAGAAATTAACGGAGAATTGATTGTACGTCTTTACAAAGAAGGTGACAGGATTGCCACCGAATCCCTCGAAGAACATTGTGATTTCCTGGGGCATGGAATTGCCGGATTTATCAATATCTTCAGCCCGCAAAAGGTTGTGATAGGCGGTGGATTATCGGAAGCCGGAGACTTCTATATCCGGAAAGTCAGTGAGAAAGCTCACCGCTATGCCATCTCCGACTGTGCCGTGAATACGGAAATCATGGCTGCCGCATTAGGCAACAAAGCCGGAAGTATCGGAGCCGCCTCACTTATATTTACTCAATTTTCCGCTCCCAATCTAATTAAATTATGAAAAGAAATTTAGGAATGCTGGCGCTGATTATGGCGTTCTGGTTCACCATCTCATTCATTACTAATATCCTGGGACCACTCATTCCGGACATTATTCACAATTTCAACCTGAGCGACCTGGCGATGGCGGGATTTATCCCGACTTCTTTCTTCCTGGCTTACGCCATCATGTCCATCCCTGCCGGACTGCTTATCGACCGTTTCGGTGAAAAGCCTGTACTATTCGGTGGATTCCTGATGCCGTTTATCGGAACAATCTTGTTTGCCTGTATGCACACCTATCCGATGTTGCTGGCTTCTTCTTTCATTATCGGATTGGGAATGGCTATGTTGCAAACTGTATTGAATCCGCTTCAACGTACCGTAGGCGGCGAAGAAAACTATGCTTTCGTTGCCGAACTGGCACAATTCATGTTTGGAATCGCTTCCTTCCTGAGCCCATTGGTATATACGTACTTGATTCGGGAACTCGACCCTGTAACTTACACAGCCGGAAAAGGATTCTTTATTGATTTACTGGCAGACATAACCCCACGTGAAATGCCTTGGGTATCTCTTTACTGGGTATTCGCATTGATTCTGCTGGTAATGTTAATCGCTGTCAGTGTATCCCGTTTCCCGAAAATCGAATTGAAAGAAGACGAAAAAAGCGGTTCCAAGGACTCATACCTGGCTTTATTCAAACAGAAATATGTCTGGTTGTTTTTCTTGGGAATCTTCTGCTATGTAAGCACGGAACAGGGAACATCTATCTTTATGAGCACATTCCTTGAACAATATCATGGAGTGAACCCGCAGACCGACGGCGCGCAAGCTGTAAGCTACTTTTGGGGATTGATGACTGCCGGATGCCTGGTAGGCATGGTGTTATTAAAGTTGATTGACAGCAAACGATTGTTGCAGTTCTCAGGAGTATTGACGGTTGTACTGTTGCTCTCCGCACTGTTCGGAAACAAAGAAATATCGTTAATTGCCTTCCCTGCTATCGGATTCAGCATTTCGATGATGTATTCCATCGTATTCTCATTGGCACTGAATTCCGCCTCACAGCATCACGGTTCTTTTGCCGGCATCCTGTGTTCAGCAATCGTAGGCGGAGCCGGTGGGCCGATGATTGTCAGTACAATAGCGGATGCGACATCACTTCGTACAGGTATGCTGTTTATCCTCGTTTTTGTAGGATACATCACCTTTATCGGTTTCTGGGCTCGCCCGTTGATTAACAACAAGACGGTGAAATTGAAAGAGTTGTTTAAAAGACGATGAACGATTAGTTATAAATAATATAATAATGAAACAACGAACCTATATTTTCCTATTGTTCTCCATCCTGCTGTCTGCAAACGGATATGCACAGAAAGGCATCATGCATCTGAGTCAACAGACATTAATGCATGAAGTCCGCGAAACGCCTTCTCCACTGGACGGACAGCATATAACAGTCAATCCGCCACGCTTCATGTGGCCGGACAAGTTTCCTCATCTCGGTGCTGTTCTCGACGGTGTAGAAGAAGAGGATTACAAACCGGAAGTGACTTACCGTATCCGTATTGCGCGCGATTCAGAGTTCAAATCAGAAGTAATTACTGCGGAAAGAAAGTGGGCTTTCTTCAACCCTTTCAAGTTGTTCGGGAAAGGGAAATGGTATTGGCAGCACGCCTATGTAGACAAAGACGGAAAGGAAGAATGGTCACCTGTTTACCATTTTTATGTAGACGACCAGACACGAACGTTCAATCCGCCTTCGCTGCAAGAAGTATTGGCTAAATTGCCTAAAACTCATCCCCGCATCTTGCTTGATGCCAACGACTGGGATAATATTATCGAACGGAATAAGAATAACCCGGAAGCACACGCGTATATCAAGAAAGCCAACAAATGCCTCAATCATCCGTTGAAACATCTGGAAGAAGAGATTGATACGACACAAGTTGTCAAACTGACCAATATTGTACAGTATCGCTCCGCCCTGATTCGTGAGAGCCGGAAGATTGTAGACCGTGAAGAAGCGAATATCGAAGCAATGGTACGCGCCTATTTGCTGACTAAAGATGAAGTGTATTATAAAGAAGGTATCAAACGCCTTTCCGAAATTCTTTCCTGGAAGAATAGTAAATATTTCGCAGGAGACTTCAATCGTTCCACTATCCTGTCCATGAGTACTTCGGCTTATGACGCATGGTATAACCTGCTGACACCAGAAGAGAAAAAACTGCTTATAAGAACCATCCGTGACAACGGCAAGAAGTTCTATCACGAATACGTCAACCACCTAGAAAACCGTATTGCCGACAACCACGTTTGGCAAATGACGTTCCGTATTCTGAATATGGCAGCCTTTGCTACATATGGGGAACTTCCGATGGCTTCCACTTGGGTGGATTATTGCTACAATGAATGGGTATCCCGTCTGCCGGGACTTAATACCGACGGTGGATGGCACAACGGTGATTCTTATTTCCAGGTCAACCTGCGTACGCTAATCGAAGTCCCCGCTTTCTACTCCCGTATCAGCGGATTCGACTTCTTTGCCGACCCCTGGTATAACAATAACGCACTTTACGTTATTTACCAGCAACCGCCATTCTCGAAATCTGCCGGACAAGGTAATTCGCACGAGTCAAAGCTAAGACCGAACGGAACACGGGTAGGTTATGCGGATGCATTGGCACGCGAATGTAACAATCCATGGGCGGCCGCTTATGTACGCACGATATTGGAAAAAGAACCGGATATTATGAAGAAAACACTCTTAGGAAAATCCGGTGACTTGACTTGGTATCGTTGTACGACAAAGAAATCTTTGCCGGAAGAAGAGCATTCATTGGCTGAACTTCCCATGGCAAAGGTGTTTAATGAAACAGGAATTGCAACAATGAATACCTCTTTGGGAGAAATAGATAAGAATGCAATGCTTTCATTCCGTTCCAGCCCTTACGGTTCTACTTCTCATGCACTTGCCAATCAGAACGCTTTCAATACATTCTATGGTGGAAATGCAATTTTCTACAGTAGCGGACACCGCACGGGATTCACAGACGACCATTGCATGTACTCCTATCGTAACACACGTGCGCATAACAGTATCCTCGTCAACGGAATGACCCAGAAGATAGGTACGGAAGGATACGGATGGATTCCACGCTGGTATGAAGGGGAAAAGATTTCGTATATGGTCGGAGATGCGTCCAACGCTTATGGCAAGGTGACTTCTCCCCTATGGCTGAAGCGCGGTGAACTCTCCGGCACTCAATACACACCTGAAAAAGGCTGGGATGAGAACAAAGTAAATATGTTCCGTCGCCACATCATTCAATTGGGAACTACCGGAGTATATGTAATCTATGATGAACTGGAAGGAAAAGAAGCTGTAACATGGAGTTATCTTCTGCATACGGTAGAACTTCCTATGGAAATGCAGGAAATGCCCAACGAAGTAAAAATCACTGGAAAGAACAAGGCCGGCGGTATTTCCGTTGCCCATCTATTCAGTTCGGCAAAGACGGGACAAGCCATCGTAGATACTTTCTTCTGCGCTCCGACCAACTGGAAGAATGTAACGAATGCTCAGGGAAAAGCTCTGAAATATCCCAATCACTGGCATTTCTCCTCTACAACGGTTCCTTGCAAGACTGCCCGTTTCTTAACGGTTATGGATACACACGGGAACAACCGTTCGGACATGGAAGTGATTCGTAAAGGCAATACCATACAGGTAGGCGATTGGACTATCACTTGTAATCTGACAGATAAAGGAAAAGCCGCTATCAGTGTCACTAATAAGGCTGAAAAGGTTTCTTTGAATTATGATGCAGGTAAAAAGGAAGGTGCAACGGTTGTTACTGACCAGGTGAAAGGCAAACAGGTCAACAAGGTTCTGACGGACTATTTACCTGATTTTGAGATATAATCAATATCCTTTAATACAAAAAAATGTCCCATTCTCCTTTTGACAATAAAAGAAGAATGGGACATTTTTATAGATATATGATTTTATAAATCATAAATAGACAATCTCGGATATTTTGAATAAAGTCCGGTATTCTGCAACTCTTCCTTTTCAGGAATACGGAACAAGTAATACTTACTATTCGGAACAAAGGGAGTATTATCCGGCAGACTGATAATAGTATGTCCCTTAACGGATATTTCTTTATCACCCACTGTAATCTTTCCATTATATTCCTTACGCTCTACCGATTGCTGGTTACGAATGAGGTCAGTCAAAGCAAAACCTTCTCCCCACAATTCCTTACGGCGCTCTTTCCATATTTCCTGTATCAACGCATCACCGGTTTCCGTAACCGCCGTTGCCGTTTTACCTTCCTTCATGCGGGCATCACGCAAAGTCTTCAATAGTTGTTGTGCTTCACCCGCCTTACCGGCCAGATGAGCAGCCGCCTCAGCTTTAATCAAATACATCTCCGATGTACGCATCATCACTAAATCCGCCAACATATTGTCGAGGTCTTTGAATATGAATTTCTTATTCAACATAGCCCAGTCTCCATAAGCCGTCTGTCCCCAGTCGAATAAATCCTTGCGGTAGTCACCCTCTTCAAACTCTTCCTTGAAATAAGGATCGACATTAAGACTTGTATAAGCGTCGGATGTGCAGTCTTTGAAATAAAACAGATAACAGGGCATATTGTCATCAATCGTACATGACAAGCCCCACATCCACTCTTTATTGGTATAATCATTGAATCCACTCTTATATTCATTCTCATTCATCAAATAAGAGTTAATTGCCAAGGCATCTGATGCATAGTCATATGCCTTCTGCCAGTTACGAGCATACAGATGAGTACGTGCCAGCAAGCCCAGCGTTACAGAATAATCAATCTGATACTGGGCATTTGCGTCATTTCCATGTGAGTAGTTTTCCGGAATCAGCAACAAGGCATCCTCCAAATCACTCAAAGCCTGAGCAAAAACTTCTGATACACTGGAAGCCGGTTTTCCCGTCAAAGCAACTTCGTTATCCGTCGGTTCAGTATATATTGGAACGCAAACAGCATTCGGATCTTTATCAATGGCAAAAGAATAATGCGTAGCCAAAATCATATATGCATACCCACGTGTAGCAAATGCTTGTCCCTTGATCCGGGCCTTATCTTCTTTCGTACCTGCCGCATCATCTATATACTTCAATATGCCGTTACAGTTATTAATCGGATCATACATCAAATCCCAAAGCACCCCATTATACTCACCACGAGCATACCCGTTTGTCAAGTTATAACTTCCGGAGAAACCGTAGCTTCTTGTCCTTACAGCGTCCGAACCGGCAAAATCGTCATTCAGCATTATAGAACCCATGCCAATGGATGCATAGGTAGAACCCGAATTAAAAATATAGTTCCACGCACCCCTCAACACACGTTCCGCATTCTTCGTATCTTTATATACATTCGGAGCGTCTAATGAAGTGGTAGGAGTAGTATCCAAATCACATGACACCACCGCACATACCATCAAAATAACTCCACATACATTTTTAAGGTTTATCTTCATTGTTGTATTCATTTTAAAGTTTTACATTGATACCAAATGAAATTGTCTTCATAGCCGGATAACGGAAAGAAGCCATACCACTGACCGGCTGTTCCGGGTCAAGTCCCTGCTGTTTGCTGAATGTCAGCATATTTTCACCTTGAACAAACACGCTTGCATCCTTTAAAGTCAGCGGGTGCAACCATTTCTTCGGTAAGTTATAGTTGAGTGTTATTGTCTTTAAACGAAGGAAAGAACGGTCTACCAGCCAACGCGTAGAAGAAGAGGTAAACTTGCTTGTACCATCCTGCGTCAACCGTGGAATATCTGTATTTGTATTTTCCGGTGTCCAGCGGTTCAAGAGCTCTTTACTCATGCTATCTCCGTTACCACCGTTTACTCTCATCAGCATCGTTATATCATTATTATAGATTTTTCCACCGATACCATAAGAGAACAACATAGATAACGACAGGTCTTTCCATGTAAGGTCTGACTGGAAACCACCACTCAATTTCGGTAAAGAGCTACCGGCTTTCACTTTCTTATCAGAAGTCAGAGCCGAATAGTCATCGGTCAAATGCCTCGTACCGTCAGCGTCATAATAAGCCCATTGTGCATCTCCGGTTTCGGGATCTACACCTCCCCATTCATACAGCCAGAAGTCATACAATGAACCGCCTTGTACCCATTTCTTGCTGCCTTGCCACATTACTTCCGTAGGTAATTGCACTATTTTATTTTTATAAGTCGTCATATTTACCGACAACCGCCATGTCCAGTCACGAGTCAATACAGGTGTAGCATTCACAGTAAATTCCCAACCATAGTTTTTCAATTTACCAATATTCGCATCAATGGAACTGAAACCGGAAGAAGATACCAAATCACGACTGAACAACAAATCTTTGGACGCACGGTTAAAGTATTCAATCGTACCATTGATACGGTTATTCAAGAAGCCGAAATCCAGACCGATATTAAAGTTCAAATTCGTTTCCCACGACAAATCAGGAGTTGCCAGACGGGAAGCGTGAAGAGTAGTCTCACCCAGGAAGCTACCGATACCATATAATTCCTGATAAGCATAATAACCTACATTATCATTGCCTTGAGCACCATAACTGGCACGAAGACTCAGGTTTGACAGCCATCTGTCGGCTACACTTTTCATAAAAGACTCCTGATGGATTTTCCAGGAAGCACCGAACGACCAGAATGTTCCCCAACGATTGTCGGGATGAAAACGTGACGATCCGTCGGTACGCATGGATGCCGATAAGAAATAACGCTGGTTGAAAGAATATTCGGCACTTCCGAAATAACTGAGCAGTTTATACTGGTCGCTATTTCCACTGAAACCCGTCAATGTAGAAGCTGCGTCCGGTTCAAAAAAGCCATCAGTGATAACACCGGAACGTGATCCTCCGAAGTTGGAAGTGTTATATTCATAATACTCCTGACCTGCCATCAAACGGATATTGTGAAGCTCTTTAAAATTATGCTCCCAGTTTACCACATTATTAAATGTCATACCTGTAGTCCGGTAATTATGTTTGCTCACCGAACCCACCAAAGGCTCCTTTCCATAAGTGGGATTTGTGTAATCATGCGAAAACTTACTGTTGTAATCTATACTCAAGGACATCTTATAAGTCAGTCCCTTAAGCGGAGCTACCTGCAAATATCCACGTACCGAAGCCGCATCTCTCTTTATTTCATTTTTGTCATAAGGCATGGATTGGACAAAATTATACCCGCGATAGGAACTCTTACGATAATTTCCGTAGTCATAGATTTTATTTCCATCGTCATCCCGCAAATATTCGCCGTTATCAGGATTCCGTTCATATACCGGATAAAAAGAAGGTAATGAACGCGCAGCCAATACGATGTTACCGATTGCGGTATCATTCTGCTTCGGATAATCCTGAATAGAATGAGTTCCCGAAACATTCAAGCCGACCTGTAACCAGTCGCGCAAATCAGAAGTGATATTAGTACGTAATGTATAACGCTTGAAGCCTGAGCAGATATATGCACCCTGATCGTCCAGATACCCCAATGAGAAATAATATTTCGTCTTCTTACTTCCACCTGAGATTCGGGCGCTTAAATCCGTATAGTGAGCGTCTTGCGTCAAAGCGTCCTCCCAACTATCGTCCCACAAGGGCGTAGCTCCTGCCACCAGTTTACCGTCAATACCCACCGGCTGGCCATACTTGCTTCCATAAGGATTGATACCGATAGTAGATATCAACTCGGACGAAGATCTCTGCGCAGCATCTTCTGTCGAATGACCGTCATCCATGTATTTATTGCGCATAGCTTCCCATTGTAGCGTGAAATAATCATTCGTGCTTAACTGGTCATAATCTCTTACCGCACGACTTGAGAAACCATACTTGGCAGACAACTCGATAACCGGAGCAGAGTCAACACCTTGTTTGGTGGTAATCATAATCACACCGTTCGCAGCACGTGAACCGTATAACGTAGCAGCGGCAGCATCTTTCAACACCGTGATAGAAGCAATATCTTGTGAAGAGATGGAAGACAAAGCCCCATCGTAAGGAACGCCATCCACTACATAAAGCGGATTGGTAGACGCATTGGCCGAACCGATACCACGAATATATATACTGGCATCTTCTCCGGGTTGCCCGCTCGTTGAGAATGATTGCAGACCTGCCACACTACCTTGCAATGCTTTCGAAACACTACTGACTTGTGATGATGCAATCAACTTTTTATCAACCACTCCGGCAGAACCGGTGAAGGTGGATTTCTTGACAGTTCCGTAAGGTACGGTAATGACTACTTCATCAACTGCCAGAGAGGTTTCCTTCATCTCTACATTGACAGTTGTACGTCCTTTTACCGGAACTTCCATCGTTTCATAGCCTATATACGAAAAGACAAGAGATCCTTTCCCATCGACTTTCAATAAGTAATCGCCATCAATGGATGTTATTGTACCTTGCCGTCCATTACTGTCTTTCACAACAATGGTCACACCTGCCATTCCCTCTCCATGAGAAGTGACTTTTCCCCGCACAGTAACATCTTGCGCATAGGTAGTCATACACAAGAAAAGAGCACAAAAAGTTCCGATAATTTTAATAGGGACTGCATTCAAAGAATAAAATAAAGACTTGCGAGCTTTGTAATTCATTTGCGTGTTATTTGTAGCTTATAGCCTCCCCGGATTGAGCGGTAAATATAAAAAAGGCATGGGAGTCTGTACTTTTGCTTATCCCGAACTCAGGCTCTCGCATTGCCCATCTACAAGGATAAGCAACGCCAGCTAGCCCACGCCAAGATGAAATATGCAGAACACTACGCATAGCGTAATGTTTGATAAAACACCCTAAGTGGACGCTTTCCGTTGCCTTATCTTCTTGTAGATTTCAAATTTGCGAGATTTGAGTTCAGAAGATAACGTTTGGTAAACGCCTTTCTTAAATAAAATGTCCCGCCGCCCCCTCTGGGGCTAGCTGGACGTGCAAATATAGAGAGTTAAATTAAGACAGACAAACTTTATTTTACTTTTCTTGTTTCTTTTCCGTTAGGCAGACTTTCTTAATAGCTTATATGCGGAATAACAAAAAAAACAGGAGAGTTTATTATCACTCTCCTGTTTTCCCTATTCTTTCCTTTTTTCAAAGTTCATTGAATTTAATGCTACGCATTCTTTACTATATCCGTAAAATCAGACCAGTTTTCTACTTTGTAACCTCTAATATCACGGACAGATTTTTTAAACCAATCTATTTTAGACAAGTCCATGATCGCTTTAATTACATTTCCCAAATCATCACTTTCGGTTAGATAAGTACTACCTTGCACCCAGTTAAAGCCATTTCGTCTTAAAACTTCCTTTATTTCAAAATAAGCATTATTGTAAGGTTCACCATAATGCTTTTTGAGATTTGAAATGACCATATCGAAACTTATTGCAAACATTCCTCTTCTTTTAGTGGTTTAAACAAATCTTTCTGCCCGAAAAAGATAACTCCCTTATCTGTCTTTGCAGAGATGACAATGCCAATAAAGGGATTGTTTTCAACCTCTATCACCGTTGCCGGCGTCCAGTCGGCAAGCATAGTCAAATCGGGTGATACTAATACTTTGTCTCCTACTTTCATAACGAGTTACCATTTAATTTATGAGAACAAAGATAAGTACTTAAATTTGCACGAACAAACGTTTTACTAATTATTATCCTATCAATAAAAAACAGGAAAGCTTATTATCACTCTCCTGTTTCATTATGAAAATGTAGAAATTGTCCTTTACTAATCTGAAATTATCTCACAAAAGCGTGTTGCTCATAATATTCATACACGCTTCCATCTTCTTTCTCTTTTTCACGAAGTTCATACACTAGCTCTGTCTCAGTCATCTTGGTCACCGTCCAAACTTCTGTATATCCTTCGTCGTCAGCATCAATCATGGTAAGCTTATTACCTGAATATGTCCATGTTCCATGATAATAATTAGTACCACCTGAAAGATTATAGACATCTTTCTCTACGTAAGTTCCATCTTCTTTGAATTCAATAGAATAGCGATTGGTACCATTCACAAAATCCTCTTTATGGTTATTCACCATTTCACCATCCTCCCATTCCTGGTCGAGATAGTACACACCATTCCAAGTTCCAAGTAACAAATCACGTGAACCCACCGAATCTTCATCATCATCGCCACAAGAACATACACTAAACGATAACAGCACTACTGCCATACATGCAGCCATTTTCCATAAAATTTGCTTCATAATACATTCATTTTACTAATTGTTTATACTAAAAAATCACTCATTCCCAACATTCATTCAAGAAAACCTCATTCATAAACTAAGTTAATATCATTAGTCACAAAATCAATCTCCCAATGAGCGCCTTCTCCACTCTCCCACTGATAATACTCCGCCATACGATTCCACCAGTCCTGAAACTTGGCTCCAGTCTCGCCTAAGTCCTTCACTAATTTCTCATATAAAGCATCGTTATCAGCAGATACAATTTTAGCTAATTCATTCAAGCCATTCTGACGTTCAAAGAGTTGTTGAATTTCACACTTCTCTTCCTCTGTCACTTTTCCAACTACTTTTCTCATTTCTTTATTATATCAAAAGGATCCAGATACCTTATTTCTTTTATTTCTACGTTTTTCATACAAACATTCCCTGATTGACGGGTAACAGCTAATAATGCACGTGCCGCATTTCGTTCCAGATGTGAAACAACACATTGTTCATGCGAAGGAGTATTTACTTCCAACGTAGTTTTCCTGTTTAGATAAATACAACGTTTACACTGATAAGCATCACAGATACGGCACAGAGGAGCATAATCCAAACGATAAAGTTGCGGATTCTTGATGTCAAGACCTTTTTTCAAATCTCCTATGGCAGCTTCTTCACCTTCCAGATAAAAAGCGGGACAAACATAAAACTTCCCATCAGGTGCCAATGTTATGCTTTCCCATCCGGCATTGCAATTGTTCATCCTGTCTAACATGATACGGTCAGTCAGCAAATTAAGTTGCGGATTCTCTCCCTGAGCATAACATGCCGAAATCATCTTCGAAATAGCTTGTAATACTTGCTTGTAAATAGTAAAGTCTACATCTGTAAAGTCGGCTATATCAGTAAATACGATATTTAAACGATATATCCTTGGTAGAATACAATCTAAAGACAAATACTTATCAAAGAAATCCTTTTTTGATGTTCGAAGCACATAAGTTTGACCTGAAGCAAACTGAAAACTCAAAAATGTGTTCCAGTCATTGAAAACCATCACATCTGCTTCTTCCCGACAACCGACGGGAACAATCTTGCTATGGTCAATAGTTTCAATAGTTTCCTTATACTCATCAGGAAGTTCGTAATCGGGATACACAAACTGAATCGATAAATTTTGTTTCATAGCAAAAAATATACCTGCTTTCAAATCATCCAAAGCTATCAGCCTACGTGCCTTACCGCTATTTTCATAATAACAGAAAGACGTACTTGTATCGTCTAATTGTATAATCAGATATTGAATCATAGCGTTAACAAATTACATTGTTTGACATCTTTTGCCTTTTCCCAAACTCATCACACTCACCCTCCAATTCCAGTTTACGGAAAAGCTTGTTCCAGTAATAGTTATTGGCATGAACGCGTGCCTTGTGCATTTTGCAGATAGCAGTGCTCCGCTGATAAATAGTTGGAGTGTCGGCAGCATCGTAGTTCTCACCTTGACACCATGCACAGCCACTAGCTACCTCACAATCAATACATTCTTTCGCACTCTGCGTACAACGGTCAAGAGTTAAGAATGGACGAAGCTTGTTTTTGTCAATGCCATCATGAATATTTCCGATAATCCATGCTTTCTTACTGCGCAAAGAGTATTGGGCAAAACGAGTACAAGGATAGAAATTACCTGCTGCATCCACAGCAAGCATCATACCGGCTCCACACCAATTCTGATTATCCAGTACACAATCCATAGGTTTGCCTATATGTTCTGTAAAAAACGAACAAGTGTAATCCTGATAATATCCTCCATCTATAATCACATCGGCCAACTGTATAAGTTGTTCCTCAAAAAGAGCCTCATCTCCTTGTTTCCAGACGGGTTCAAAAACACAGTTTATGTTAACTTCGTGTATGCCAATACTATACAGGTGGAGAACACTTTCTTTAATGTAAGGAATGTCCGCACTACTGATAGTTACTTTCGTTCCCGCATTTGGGAACTGTTCCAACCATAATGGTATATTACGCGCCACATCTTTATAAGAACCCCGATCCGTTATTTTATACACACGATTCAGGTCATGTTTCATCTCCGTACCGTCTATAGTGATGCCGATACTTAAATGCTCTCTATTCTTCTTGATAAAATTCTGCACTTTCTCTTCATGGTAATTAATGCCATTAGTAGAGAACGAGAAACGATAAGAGTTAAACCAATGGTGGTTTCGCCGGAACAGTTCCACCTTAATATAATCGCATATCCTATCTATCAAACCTATTTCCAAAAAGGGTTCTCCTCCGATAAAATCCCAGACAACGGATTCTTCCCGGAATTCTTCTTCCCGTTCCAAAATATAGTCAACAGCTTGCCTAGCTACTTCCCAAGACATGCGTTCTTTTGTATTCTTACCTACAAGATAACAGTACTTGCAAGCAAGCTGGCAGTCTTTTGTGACAATGAAAGTAATATTCTTTGTCCTTCCAAACTGCCAACCGGCATCTTGTTCTTTTATTTCCATTCAGCAATTATCATTTACTTGAATTCTTACATGTACCCGTACAACTGGAATAACATTCTCCTTTGCAACTGTGGTTACAACTGGAAGGAATAGTAAGCGCTTTTCCCCTACATGAAGTTGCGCAAGTTCTCGTACACTGCCCGCTGCAAGTATCCTTGCATTTCCCACTACAATCCGAACAACCTCCTCCAGTATCATCCAAAGGCGGTTCATCAATTTCACATGAAGTGAGAATACTTGGTAATGCAGTCAATGCTATTGCCGGAAGTACAAGTCCTGCCGCTTTCTTAAAAAACTGTCTTCTGGAAATTAGTTCGTCGTTGTTATTTTTCTTTTTCATAAATATAATCCTTTAAATATTAGAAATAAAAACCTGTCTTTACATAAAAATGAGAAGAGCCTTTATCGTTCCCGAACTTCTGTAAGCCACAACTAAGAGTGAACTTTTTGTACTTTATGCCTGGTCCGAATTCGCAATAGAAAGAAGTTTTGCCACCTGACGGCTTCAGCGAGTGCCCTGCACCCAATGCCAAATCCACGAACGGTGAAAAGTCAGAGGTCACAGGATAAAAACCCCGCAAATCGACGTAACCCGTCATGGCAAAACGCAAACCCTGCCCCTTGTAATAATGCGTCAACATATGAGCATCTACACCAATTGATGTCTGAAGATAATCCCCCCACATGATTCCATGAAGCATTCCCAACATGGCACGGGCAGAATAAGTCTTCACATCGTTCACTGTCGAACTCGTTCCATAACCAATATGCATCCCTCCTGCATATTTAGGTGTCCAATCGATTGCATGGCACAACGAAGGAAACACAGCCAGCATAAAGCAAAACAGTCCGACTTTCTTTAAGAACCGACTATGCAAGCCGTTTCTCTGTTTCTGATTCTTTTTCATAAATAATTAATTTAAGTGAATACTAATGTTAGTTCAATACTATTTGATTTCTCGTACAAGCATTCCCGGATAAAAATCGCCACCACTAACCTTGACAAAAGTTGTAGCTTTCAAATCAGCTCCATAAGCCCCCTCTTCCGCTGCCATATAACGGTTATCCCATATTTTATCGGCAACAGGTTTAATAATGCCCATCCGTTTGTATTCAATCTTACCCTCTACTTCTCTGGCTTCAAGAACTTCAAATCTGGAATTTTTGTCGATGCCTTCTTTTTTTCCTATCTGCACAGTAATAGCCGGCTCCACATTCAAGACTGGAGCTTTTATTTTAAACTGTTCATATTTCTTTTGTAAGTCAGCCACATTTTCATCAATAGCCCGTTGGCAGGCTTTACGAATCATTTGCAAGGGTTCTTCTTCTTTTATACCCAAGAAAGACGTTTTAGCACCACTGGATTCCACTTCACCAACATATTTCATCTGAAACGCCCTCCGATTCTTCTCGAAGGTAAACTTCTTTTGCTCATCCGCTTTCTCCGAGTAGTAAAGAGTATAAAACTGATTTGCAATTTCTTCATTCCATATCAGTTGATAAAGACGGGTATGTATTTTCACAGAGAAGCCCTTCAGTGTAGCTACAATATCACCATAATTTTGTCCCAATTTTACATAATCGCTATTGCCGGTGGCCATTCCGGCAACACCACCAAGTACAGTCAAAGCCAGTCCCCATGTTTTGGCACGGGCATTTTTATCTATATAGCGAACCTCATTTACCAATAAGTAGGTATTTCCTATTAAATCCTCTCCAGCATCTTGCAACATGGCTATCCCCCTCTTTGAGCGTTTTGCCAGTTCCTTATCAAATTCAGACGCATTATAAAGACCACGTTCTTTTACCAGTTCCATGTCACACTCTCCCGTTAGAATGTTCCTATTAAACCATTTCCCTACAAGTCGGCTGGCTATATGGTTACGATTGATAAAGTCCGTAATATCTTCTGTGTATTTTCCTTTACAGTCTACAACAACAGCATTTATACTCAACCCATGATCATTATATTTATCAGGAACGGGAATCGCCAGGAACTGTTCTTTTATCTCGTCACAGAAGTCCTGTTCGCTATGGCTTACAAGTATGCTATAGATAGAACTACGACGATATTTCATATCTTGTTGAACGGTTTCCTGTGCCCCAGACTCAGAAAACACGAACGTTACCAATAGTACCGTTATCAAAAGTCTTACTTTTCTCATTTCTTTATTCTTTAATAGTCCCACATATCATTTTCAATAGTTCCTGTCAATTCACATTTATTGCGCTCCTGATTGTTTCTAATCATAAATTTGTAAGTATCTATTTCTGTCCATACTCCCATCTTTTGATTGAGCATCTGCGAATAAGCCTTCATTGCCAAGTTTCCATTTGGCATTATACAAGGAACCAAGACTTTACCATCAGAAGAAATACAACCGACCTTATTGTTCTTGTCCCAGACTACCGCAACTCCCTCAAAATCTCTATTAAAGTTTCTAAAGCCCGTATATCCTGCATTAAAGGCTAATTGGTTTGTTTCGGTTGACAGGCAGTACCATAAACCTTTGTTTTCTTTCTGCACCCACATTAGTTTTGGTTTCCATTCTTCTTTTGCGGCTGTATTATTCCACTTACATTCCACAGCCATCTTATTATCCGGTTCTATTTCGCCCCAACCGGATTTTGTTCGCACGCTAGCCCAACCATATTTAAATGATTGTGCAGATTCGTACATAGCTGGAATAACAAATTCCCCTTTTTTATCAAGGAATCCATACAACCCGCCTTTATTCTTTTGTGCACACATAAGTCCTTCACTTACAGGACTGATCAGATTATAAGAAGGAGATATGATTTCATGTCCGAGGCTATCTATAATGCCGCATTTATCACCATTCTTGACTACATATACGCTCTCCCTCATAGGAAGAATCAAACTATAATCTTTAGAAATCTTACGACCTTCTTTATCTATCAGATATTGTTCTTTATGAGTAGCGATGACAGCATTTCCCTTTTCAAAAGGAGTGACTACCTCAACGTCTATCCAATCCTTAAAAAGTAATTTGCCCGATTCTATAGTATAATAATTAGACTGAACTCTTTTCTTCTTCTCACGAGCTACAGTAATAAATCCATTATTAGGGCTATAAGCCAAATCATACTTATCCGGTGGCAGCAACATGGTACCATTCCCATCAAATATGCCTATTTTATGAAAAAACTTCTCATTCGACTTATGATAATTATATTTATGCATTTCTCCATTCAGACTAGAGAAACCAAACTTATTAGATACTACAATGTAAGTGTTTTCAGTCATGGATAACTTGCTAAACTTTTTCGGAGACAGGAAACTATATGTCAATAATTCAAAGCTACCACATTCTTCCGCTAATTTCCGGTCTGCCTCTGACATTTTCTCCAGATATGACTCATTCAACTCTTTCGTATGGCTCTCCACATATTCTTTCGTTTTCGAAAAATCAAACTCGGAAGATACATCAAAACTAAACTTAAATATATTAGGAGTGTACCGCATTAACGCATAACCGTCTTTCCTTATTTTTCTAAGTTGCTTGATGTATTCCGGATCATTATAAATTGAAGCCATCAATGGATTCGCATCCGGTGCTAACTCGTCAAAAACTCCGATAGCTTTGTATTTTACAGGAACGACAAGGTCGCCATTGCGTTTGTACACACCAAACTTTCCGCCTTTCACAACATCCTTGTTCTTTTTCTTATCAAATTTGCCACCTTCGTTTACCCAACAATACCCACGTTCGTTGAAGGTTCCGACCGCAGTATATTTACAAGGAATAAAAACATGGAAACTATCATCTATATAACCATATTTTCCGCCTTTCATTACATAGGCAAGACCATCCTTAAACAGACCAATCTCGTCATACTCAGCTTTCATAATAATATCTCCCCGCCGATTGATATATCCCCATTTTGCGCCGGTGAGAATACCGTCTTTTACACTTCCGCCTTCCGCAATTTTGCAATAATCGCCATTCCACTCATACATCTCCGAGTACTTAATCTTTATTGCCTCTTTGCCTTTTGTATCAATATATCCCCACTTCTCCCCTTTTTTAACTTTCGCCTTACCATCTATAAAAGGATAAGCCTCCTTGAATTTGTAATCAATTACTTTCTTGCCGTCAAGGTCTACATATCCCCATTTCCCTTTCCCGTTTTGTTCGGGAATAAGAGTTTGCGCATTCAAAATTGATGTCCCCATCACTAGATAGAAAACAATCATCCAACAAATACGATTCATATTATCAGTCTTTTAGTTACATACTATTTTATCACATTAATCTCCGTCTGCTGTCCTTTGCCGTAAGCCATTCCGATTTCCTTTGCAGCATTTATCTGTTCTTTTACCAAATCAACGTTGTCGTCATAAACCTTCATTTCATGTTGTACCTCTACCTGTACCCGTCCTTTTATCTCGGCATAGAGTGATTCAGCCTTAGAATAAGCAGAAGACTTAGGATCTATCAAAGACAACCAATAGCAAGCTTCCCCGGCAGCAGCCCCTGTTTGATTGGCTGTCCATATCCTACGGGCTTTCTTCAAATAATTCTCACCTATTTTATCCCGTGCTTTCGGATAAATGGCTATTATCTCACGAGTCACTTCATCATATCGGTTACAACATTCCGGCACAGAAGCCAGCAAGTTAAAAGCTTCTTCATATTTTTCCAGACCGCCCAGCCGATGTGCCTGTGACACAATCTGCACCGTATGCTGATTGTAATAGGCCAAAACTTTACCTTTTGCCCCTTTGATGAAATCCAGCAATTTCTTGTTTTGCGGATTTATTAACCGTATGGCATTCCTTATGGCTTTCTCCTCTGTGGCACCTGCCCCTCTTACATTGACAACCTGAGTTGCCATAGTTTTCATACCTGCCCTATCCACCAGTTTGAGAATAATGTCACATTGACAAGTCGCACTTGCCGGAATAGTAGGCACGGCCTCATTCTGCATTCCTACGACATCTGCCGTAAGAAAGAACTGAGTATAAAAGAAATCGGATGAAATACCTTGGGAAACAATCAACTGCTCCATTTTAGAACGCAAATATTCTTGCTGCACTTCATTCATCCCGTCAATACGCTCCGCCATTAACACAGCGATAGGAGTGTCACATTCCTCTTGCGCTGATATTCCATTGAAAGACATCAGCAACACAATAAATACACCTATAATCTTTTTCATGATATTCTCTATTTATCTCCTATAACCAATTGACATCTTCCCAATCCAGAAGGAATTACCTTACAAACAAGATTATACGGTGGCTTGCGCAACATCTTTCTCAATTCTTTCACAAAATCTTCCGTATCTATCGCTTTGCCATTTTCATTTACCATTGGAATTCGAACCTGGTTGAACATGGCAAAATTCTCCGAGCCTTCTGCTTTCGAGAACCGTCCTTTTACACAATGCTTTTCCAGCCATTCTTCAATCACATCAATCAACTCATTTTCACCGTACTCGGTTTCCAGATCAATACCCGCTCCCGTATCGAACACATTTATATCAATAGAGACTTCCCTACCATTTTCAAACAAATTATCGAAGTGAGCCTGCAATTGTGAAGTAAAATTATCCATATTGACTAGAATGGCTTCTTCGACCAATACAGGTATCTCGGCCGAAAAAGAGGGTTGGCCTGTTCCTTGTGCACCTGCAACCTGCATATTGGTGTAAGCATCTATCCCGCGCAAATTATAGGTTACCGATTTCTTCGGCCCCAACACATTCACGCTCCAGTCAACTTCCAGAATGATGTCACATTTAGCAGTCCGTTTCAAAACATCAAGCGCTGTTTCCGTCAACACGGCACCCGAATTCTTACTCAAAGTCATGGCATTCCGGGCATTTATCATTTCCATATTTTTTATAGAAGCAGAAAGGTCTTTCAAAGGAAATCCTTTATCAGCCATCAAAATACCTATCTTAGAAATGACATTCATCAAATCCTTATCCTGCGCCAGTGCTTTTTTGTAGTCCGGAAGCGTTTCACTTCCCAATTCTGTCGTTCTTTCAAATACATATCCCTTTTCATTACACCAAGGTAAACTGGGAACGACCATAAGTTCCGGTTTCTTTGCTTGTCCCAATAAGTTCAATGAAAAGAAGAGTAGGACAAATACATAATATATCCGTTTCATATGCTGAGATTTTATAGTTACATATTAAAAGCCCGAAGACAATCCTCTGATAATATGATCGGTTTCCAATTGTTTTCGCAACTGATCTTTTGCCACAGAAATCACAGCACCTATTTTATATTGCCGCTTTGTTACTTTGACACGTTCAAACGTACCTTCTACAATAGTGGCAAAATTCAAATAGGCATTTTTCTTTTCGAAAAACTCATCAAAATATTCCTTGTTTTCTTCCTCTACAGATAAGCTTTTGGCAAATGGTTTCTGACCGCCGCATTTCGTGCTACCAGTCACCCCCTTAAATATAATTCCATGAACAGCATATTTCCGGAGTGTCTCCGGTTTCAGATTAAGTTTGTTTGCATACACCCAAACTTTTACAAGGTAAGTACCTTCTACTCCATTTCCTTCACAAATGATGTCATATCTTCTATCAATGTTTTGCTTCACATTCTGCCCGTACATTGATATAGACTTAATGGAAAAGAGGCACAGAGCAATAACTATCAAGTAATTACGTCGTTTCATTCCCGCTTTTTGTTTTGTCTGCTTATAGCCTCCCCGGATTGGGCAATAAATAAAAAAAAGGCATGGGAGTCTGTACTGTTGCTTATCTCAGTCTCAGGCTCTCGCATTGCCCGTCTGTAAGGATAAGCAACGCAGCTAGCCCACGCCTAGATGAGATATATAGAACACTATGCATAGCATAATGTTTAATCACACCTATAGTGGACGTTCTCCGTTGCCATATCCGCTTACAGACTAAGAATTTGCGAGATTCGAGACTGAAAGATATGTTTGGTAAACGCCTTTTTTCTAAAAATCCCCGCCGCCCCCTCTAGGGCTAGCTGGATGCTGCAAATATAGAAAGTTAAATTTAGACTGACAAACTTTATTTTACTTTTCTTGTTTCTTTTCCGCCATACAGCTTTTTCCAATACTTTACATAATAACAACAAGCTCATAACTGTGCAGAAATGAACTAATCCGCATTGAAATGAAGCCTAATGTAATATTCACGGCTACTATAAAGTTTAAAAGTGTGCAAGTATCTGCAACGCTGCAACAAAACGGCGTTAATACATTAGTATATAGATGGTTATAGTGTTGCAGATACCTGTTGCAGATGGTTGCAGATATCCCTTATCTGCAACACGTATCGTGCGGTTAGGGGCAGATATCCCCTTAAGGAAAAGCTGGAGGCATTACATTGATGTCAGTATCCGCATAGGGAAACTGGAGTATCTATACTCAGAAACTCCAATTTCCCTATGCGGACACTCTCGTTTCCATGCTTGGAAACTGGAGTTTCCAGCCTGGGAACGGGAGTTTAGACGTAGGGAACTACTATATCATATATATGATTGTACGGTTTGCAATAAAAGATTTATTGTTTTATACAGTGTGGCAGATAAAAGACATCTGCGACCATCTGCAACAGCTATCTGCAACGCTGTAACCATCTATCTATTAATATATTACTCCCGTTTTGTTGCAGCGTTGCAGATACCTGCACACTTTTAAACTTTATAGTAGTGAGAAAATCACATCAATTAGCTCAAAATCGTGCAGGAAATGAGCCAAATGCAATATTCGGGCTACAAAAAAGGTGCCAAAAGCTGATATTATCCCATCAGACTTTTGGCACCTTTCCTTTCAATTACTAAGTTCTCTTCTACTTGATTTCCCTAATCAACATACCTTCGAAGAAGTCGCTACCACTAACCTTCTTGAAAGTAGTATATTTAAGTTTTGAATTAAGTGTCTGGTCTTCGGCAGCCATATACCGGTTATCCCAGATTTTTCCGGATACAGGTTCTATCACCCCTACTCTTTTATAGGTTGTCTTTCCTGTACTTTCATCCAAGTTCTTCTCCAACACTTCATATTTTGATTCCTGGCTGACGCCTTCTTTCAGTCCTACCTGAGCATAAACCTCTTTTCCATTGACACCATAAAGCGGAGTCTTCACCTTAAACACATCAAAGCTACGTTGAAGTTCCAATACGGATTCGTCCAACGCACGGCAAACAACCTTACGAATCATATCAGCCGGTTCATAATTGCTGGACATCGTTGTTTTATTGGAACGTACCGACTGCTTTCCTATAAACTTGAGTTTGAAAGTTCCATTGTCTTTCAAGAATTCTTCGGCTTTCACCTTATCAGGACCATCCAAATAATACTGCGTATAGAATTTATTAGCGACATCGTCATTCCACTCCAATTTATAAAGATAAGAGTTCACAATCACTTTGAATCCTTTGATACTCTCTGCCAAAGCAGCCGCATTTTCACCCATATCTGCAAAATTCACTCCTGTAGCAATAGTAGCGACACTACCCAACAAACGTATTCCCATACCAAATGCTTTCGAAGTATTCTCTTTATCTACATAACGGATATCATTCACCATGATAAACGTATTAGAGATTAATTCTTCGCCGGCGTCCGAAAGAGTCGCTACTCCTCTTGCTGTCTTCCGTGCCAAACGCACGTCCAGGTCAGTCGCATTATACTGTCCTCTCTCTGAAATCAGCTTCATATCACATACGCCCGTTTCTTTATTTCGTTCAAACCATTTTGCCACCAGTCTCTTCGCAACCTGATTTTTTTCCAGAAAACGGGTAATCTCTTCTTCCTGTTGTTTTTCATCCGTTGTCTCAACCAGGCGCACATTCAGATTATGATTATCATATTTGTCCGGGACCGGCAACTTCAGATATTCTTCCATTATTTCATTACCAAATTTCTTTTCTGTATGTCGTACGAGCATCGAATAAATAGAACTCCGCCTATACTTGGCTGCTTGTTCATCATTCTGCTCTTGCGCTCCTATCGTAGAGCTAACCAATAACATGAGGCAACTTACGATGAATATATTTTTTTTCATAACCGACTAATTCTTTATATTGATAAATTAAAATTCCTAATTCTATTTTCCCTTATTATTTCATCTAAAAATCCCACAATTCCTCAGGGATTACTTCACTTACTTTAAACCGGTTGTAATTTACAATATAATATCCCGGGTGCTTCATCAGGTATTCAATATCATCGGCAGACACCTTTTTCTGTCCATATTGCCCGATAACAACCTGATAGGCTGATAATGGAGAAACCGGGCAATAAGCTTCGATGATAACCTGTCCATCTTTTGACACAGCTCCCCAAAGCGATTCACCAATAAACTTCTCAGGAGCAAAGGTGCCTCCCTTTTCCATTTTCTTCATCACTTTACCTTTCACTTTATCCATATCTATACCCAGATTAGCATAGAGATTAGAATCAAGCAACCCTTTTTGAGATTCCCCCATAATATATTCTTTCATTATATCAGCGGCTTTCTTGCAGTTATCTTTAGTGACCTTTTGGGAAACGATATAAATGCCATGCTGACTATCCAATCCAAGGAAATCGAATGTAGGAGATAAAATTTCTTTTTCTTCAAAATTCAACAGTCCGAACTTTCCGGCATTAGCCAATATCTTATTTCCAAATTCATCATAGAAATTCGACAGGTCTTCATAAGCCGGAGCCAACAGAACAGTTCCTTTAGCATCCTTAATTCCCCATTTGCCGTTCTCTTTATAATTGAATTTTCCTTTATGCACGGAAGATACCATTTCATAATTAAAAGGCATCGCCTCTTTCCCATCCAGTGAAATAAATCCTGCCTTACCGCCTTTCATTGCCGGAATCAAGCCTTCTGAATAAACGCCCAAATAATCCATATCGGTGGTAAGGGTTACGTTGTTTTTCGAATCAATCACATACCATTTGTTCTGTTTGCAGACCGATGCGTATCCATCATTAAAAGCGGAAGTCTTATCGTACTCAAAAGGAATCAGGACATCACCGGTTTTAGACAAATATCCGAAGCCGGAACCGTTTTCCGAAGCAATGGTATAATCTGTATAGTCGCCCAATACTTTATATTTAGGTTCAATCATCAACTTTCCATCCCGCCGTACGTAACCGGATTTATCACCGATAGTGTATCTTTCTATTTCATTATTGAATTTAAAATCCAGCGCCCCTGCTTCAAGTTTTGTAATCTTGCCGTTTTCATTATGCAAAAAATAAGATTTTCCGGTACTTATATCCAGAGCAGACGCCCAGTTATGCTGGTTCATGGCAATAGCATTATAAACAAAGTCTTCCAGTACCATGCCTCTTGTATCTAAAATGCCATAGAACATTCCTTTCTTTCCGGTCTTACTTTCTTTCTTATGCAGCATTTTCTGCTGGATAATAATGCCGTTACGGGCATTGTTATTGGTATAAGAGTCTTCGCTTATCACCATTCCCTGCTTATTGATGTAACTATAACGCATTGGTCCTGTTCCAACCCAAGCCACTCCTTCACAAAATTCTCCGGCTGAACGGTACTTTACCTTTATGACGATACGCCCACCATCATCAACAAATCCCCATTTACCATTTTCCAACTGTCCGCTTTTACCTATTTTCCCACCTTTGCATACACGTGCCATGCCATCAATCAACTCACCTATTTCAGTATATTCCGGTTTAATCAACTCTTGTCCATACCTGGAAACCCAACCATATACTTTGCCTTTTTTGGTCTTGGCAATATTAAACTTATTAAAATACTCTATATCATCATATATGGGCTTTATAAGGATTTCACCATTATCTTCCACATATCCCCATTTACCGCCTTCCAGGTCATCTGTATTCTTATTATATTTGGCGCCAATACAAATTTTAGCTACACCATCGACGAAATCTTCAATCACCGAATATTGCACTTTCAGTACAACATCACCTTTTTCATTGATGAATCCAAATTTATCTTTGATACGTACTTTAGCGAGTCCACCTTCAAAATTCCCTATCTCATCGTACTTAGGTTTAACAACGAACTTGCCTTTTGCATCTACAAGACCAACTCTACCTTTTTTATCACGCTGGAGCGTTAAATCCTGAGCAAATAAAGTGCCTGAGCTCCCCAATGTGATGAAAGCTATCAAACCTATCAATATACTTTTCTTCATTTTGCCATAAATATTTTAATTCAACAAATTCTTTCTATTTTATCACGTTTATTTCGGTCTGCTGTCCTTTGCCATAAGCCATTCCTATTTCCTTGGCAGCATTTATCTGTTGTTTTATCAAGTCAACATTATCGTCATAGACCTTCATTTCATGCTGCACCTCTTCTTTCACTCTACCTTTTATTTCAGCATACAGCCTTTCTCCACCGGGATAAGCCGAAGATTTCGGATCAATCAACGATAACCAATAGCATGCTTCCTCTGCAGCGGCGCCAGTCTGGTCGACAGTCCATATCCTACGTGCTTCTTTCAGGAATTTTTCTCCGACTTTATCCCTTGCTTTCGGATAAATGGCTATTATCTCACGAGTCACTTCATTATACTGGTTACAACATTCGGGAACAGATGCCAGTAAATTGAACGCTTCTTCATATTTATCCAGATTAGCCAACCGACGGGACTGGGATACGATTTGCGGCACATGCTGATTATAATAGGCAAGAACTTTACTCTTCGCTCCTTTTATAAAATCAATAAGATTCTTGTTTTGCGGATTGATTAGCCGCAATGCGTTCTGCATCGCCTTCGCTTCCGTACTACCGGCACCACGCACATTCACGCTTTGCACTGCCATCGTTTTCATCCCTGCCCTGTCTACTAATTTGAAAACGACATCATATTGGCAAGTAACACTGGAAGGAATAGTAGGCACAACATCTTTCTGCATACCAGACACGTCGGCTGTCAAAACGAATTGTGTATAAGAGAAATCAGAAGAAACTCCTTGTGAGACGACCAACTGTTCCATTTTAGAACACAGATAGCTTTTTTGCGCTTCATTCAGTCCTTCTATATGTTCCGGCATCGCCACGGTGATAGGAGTATCACATTCCTGCGCAGACATTCCCCTGAAGAATATCAGCGACACGATTAATATACTTATAAATCTTTTCATGATTCTGTCTTTTTATTTATCACCTATTATCAGTTGACATCTTCCCAACCCACGGGGAACAACTTTACAAGTCAGATTGTAAGGAGCTTTGCGCAATACTTTCCTCAGCTCTTTTACGAAATCTTCCGTATCCATCGCTTTGCCGTTTTCGTTCATCATCGGTATTCTGACCTGATTGAACATTGCGAAATTCTCCGAACCTTCCGTTTTACTGAAACGCCCCTTCACGCAGTTTTTCTCCAACCACTCTTCTATCACATCTATCAGCTCATTGTCTCCATATTCTGTTTCCAAATCAATGCCTTGTCCTGTATCGAATACGTTAATATCAATAGCCACTTCTCTACCATTCTCGAAGAGGTTGTCAAAGTGAGTTTGCAACTGTGATGTGAAGTTATCCATGTTAGCCGAAATAGCTTCTTCTATCAATACCGGAATTTCGGCCGAAAAAGAGGGCTGCCCCGTTCCTTGTGCACCTGCGACTTGCATATTGGTGTAAGCATCAATTCCACGGAGATTGTACGTAACCGACTTTTTCGGTCCTGTGGTATTAACGCTCCAATCGACTTCCAAAACAATATCACATTTGGCTGTCCGTTTCAGCATATCCAGCGCACTCTCTGCCAATGCCGCACCTGAATTCTTGCTTAAGGTCATCGCATTTTGGGCATTAATAATCTCCATATTCTTAATCGAAGCGGAAAGGTCTTTCAGCGGGAATCCCTTATCAGCCATTAAAATGCCTATTTTAGAAATAACATTCATCAAGTCTTTGTCTTGCGCAAGGGCTTTCTTATAATCCGGCAAAATCTCACTGCCCAGTTCTGTCTGTCTTTCAACAACGTATCCTCTTTCATTACACCATGGCAAACTGGGTACAACCATTAACTCCGGTTTCTTGGCTTGCCCGAACATATTGATGGAATAAATCAATAAAACAAAAGCATAATATATCTTTTTCATATACAAATAGTTTATTCACCTATTAAAACCCCGTGGACAACCCTCTGATTATGCCATCTGCTTCCAATTGCTTGCGCAACTGGTCTTTGGAAACGGATACGACGGCGCCTATTTTATATTGCCGTTTGGTCACCTTCACACGTTCAAATGTTCCTTCCACGATAGTGGCAAAATTGAGATAGGCATTCTTCTTTTCAAAGAATTCATCGAAGTACTTCTTATTCTCTTCTTCCACAGATAAGCTTTTAGCGAACGGCTTCTGTCCGTTACATTTTGCACTGCCTGTCACACCTTTAAATATAACCCCATGAATGGCATACTTCCGCAATTGCTCCGGTTTGAGATTCTGTTTATTGGCATATACCCAGACGCGGACCAGATAAGTACCTTCAACTCCATTTCCTTCGCAGATAATATCATATCGTCTGTCAATGTTTTGATCCACATCCTGTGCATGGAGTGGTATGTCAGCAAAGAAGAAAAGAAACAATCCGATGGTTAATGATGGTAAAACGACGTTTACACAATGGAATAATTTTAATAATGCGTTCTTCATAATAATCTATTTTAGCTTATATTTTTTACTATTATTCTATAACTTCCCTTATAATACAAAGGTATTTGATTTATCCGAGCAAAAAAAAGCGCAAAGTCCCGCTTTGAGAGTAAACGGTACAAAAGCATGCTTAAGCATGCAAAAATCGTGATTATACAGACATTATTTTACTACCAGGAGAATATGATAAACAAACATATAGTTCCGGAAAAACGTTATATTTGCATATTAGAATCAAAAAAGGAACAAAGTATGAAGTATATCGGAGCACATGTAAGCGCATCCGGTGGCGTAGAATTCGCCCCCGTCAATGCGCATGAGATAGGAGCAAATGCTTTTGCGTTATTCACCAAGAACCAACGCCAATGGGTAAGCAAACCTTTGACAGAAGAAAGTATCAGTCTTTTCAAGGAGAATTGCAAGAAGTTCGGTTTTCAGCCGGAATATATCCTGCCTCATGACAGTTACCTTATTAATCTGGGACACCCCGAGGAAGAAGGATTGGCAAAAAGCCGCGCCGCCTTTCTGGATGAAATGCAACGTTGCGAACAACTCGGATTGAAACTTCTAAATTTTCATCCCGGCAGTTCTCTCAATAAAATATCAATAGAAGATTGCCTGGCACTTATTGCGGAAAGTATTAATATCACTTTGGAAAAGACAAAAGGAGTGACAGCCGTTATCGAAAATACTGCCGGACAAGGTAGTAATCTGGGGAGCGAATTCTGGCAACTAAAATATATTATTGACCGGGTAAATGACAAAAGCCGGGTAGGCATTTGTCTTGATACTTGCCATACATATACAGCAGGTTATGATATAGTGAACGATTACGATAAGGTATTCGATGAATTCGAAAAGGAAGTAGGATTCAATTATCTACGCGGCATGCACTTGAATGACTCAAAGAAAGCACTAGGTACCCATGTAGACCGCCACGACAGTATCGGCGAAGGACTGATTGGAAAAGCATTTTTTGAAAGATTAATGCAGGATTCAAGATTCGACAATATGCCGCTAATACTCGAAACTCCTGATGAGAGTAAGTGGGCGGAAGAGATTGCCTGGTTAAGAAGCGTCGAGTAAAAGACCGGAAAATACAAGTTATAGAACACATTTTCGAAAAAATATTCAACTTTATGTTATAATATTGAATATTATATGTATTTTTGCACCCGTAAACCTTTGGATTTCAAAGTGCTTACGGGTATTTTTATTGCAAAACAAACATTTTAGTAATCGCATAAACAAAAAAGCAACGTATATGAAAAAGTTTTGGTTAGCATGCACAATGGTCATCGCAGTGGGTATAAGCGGTTGTGTAGACAGTGATAAAGACTTATACCAGGAAGCTCCGGAAAAAGAAAGTAACCCATCTGATTTTTCGACAACAACAACGGTACAGGCAAACATTGATTATGCCATTGCTGATTCAAAAATCCCTTTCTATATTTATGACAAGGATCCCTTAATTGAACAAGAGGGTAGTTCATCATTCACATTAAATGAAAACATTAAATATCTGGATGCTGCCCGCACAGACGAAAATGGTAAATTCAATGGAGAATTAAATTTACCAAGTTATGTTTCAGATGTATATATTATTTCAACAGCTTTCAATGTACCTGCACGGTTGGAAGGAAAAATTGAAAACGGTATTTTAAAGATTGCATCTGAATCTGATGAGAACTCATCGACAAGAGCAGTAACAAGGCGAACTAGTTATAGTTATGATAACAACCGGTTCAACCATTTATTAGGTTGGCATAACAATCTTGGAAGTTTTGATTCCAAAACCGGAATGATTGATTATGCTTATACGGGTAAAGAAACAGAATTAACTTTAAGCAAAACTGAATTAACGAACTTACGTAATACCGTATATGCAGTACTAAACAGGGCAGGAACATGCCCGGAAGATTATCGTACTTCCGCTGATTTAAGGACTAAGGATGATAATACAGCCGTTGTATTAACAGCAATCGGTGGAGAAACTTGTTGGAATAATTCTTTAGGCTATTACTACTACAAAGATAAAGCCCCAGCGAGCATTGAAACGGCAAAAGTCTTCACAATATTCCCGAATGCTCAAACTTATTGGCAACAAAACGGTTTGTCATCTTATCCCAGAGGAGTTAAAGAAGGTACAGCTGTTAAATTGTTATTCTACGGAGAGGATGGACAAGAAACAGTAGGCAAGAATTTCCCCGCCGGATATAAAATAGGCTTCGTGCTTGCATGTAACGCTTGGAATACTTATTTCACAGGTTATGCTTCTCATACACAAACCGGAAAATATTATTCTAGTTCCACTAAAGACTTGAGTACTACAATTACAGATGATATAAATGTACATACAGCTATGTTTAAAGACAAGAAATCCGGTAATATAGCTATCGCTTTTGAAGATTTCAAAGACGACCAGAATTTCACAGACGTAGTTTTTGCCTTAAAGTCAAATCCTGAAATTGAAATTGACGATAAAGTAGAAGTCGACCCGGACTTGAATACAACAATTGAAAAAACAGGAGTTTATGCTTTTGAAGATGAATGGCCTGCTGCTAAAGATTATGATATGAATGATGTAATAGCACAATATACTTATCAGAAAACGTTTGATGCAGACAATAAGATTGTAAAGGAATCATTTACATTCAAAACCTTTGAAAACTGGGCTGTATTTAGAAATGGACTGGGCATTGTACTTAACAATGCCGGTACAGCTACTCCGGAAGATTCTATCAGATATAGTGGAGATAAGAAATTCACTCCAATCAAGTTTACACATGAAGACGGAAACGTAGTTATATTAACGAAGAATGTAAAAGATAACATAAATGCTGAGTACAAAGTCTCATTAGACTATGGAAAAGATTCTAAAAAAGTTAAGGAAACAACTGTCAATCCATTCATTTTCAGGGAAGAGAGTAACAATTTGCGACGTGAAATTCATTGCCCGATGCAAAGACCGACTGTAAAAGCAGATGTATCTTTCTTTGGTCAAATGGATGACCGTTCAGTACCGGAAGAGGGTAAATACTATGTGTCCGACAAAGACAATATATATCCTTTTGCTTTCTACTTAAACAACGCTACCGTAGAAGATATTACCCCACTTTTAGACAAAAATAACGAAAAGAAAGCAATCAGCGAGCTTTATCCAGGTTTCATTGACTGGGCTAAATTCGGAAAGAACCCTGACTGGTACAAGAAGAAATAATATCGAAATGCATTGATATATAAAAATAGCTGGTAGACAGAATCTACCAGCTATTTTTATATATATCAGGCATAATGCCAATAATCTTAAATTCCTATTTACTTCCCATGCTTATCCAGATTCCCTTCCCACAAATATTTACGAGTCTCCTTCACCGCCACTCCCGAAAGGAAGATAAGTGATATCAGATTGGGAATTGCCATTAACGCATTCATACCATCAGCCAGATTCCATACCAGCGAAAGGTTCATAACGGAACCTATATAGATAGCAATAATCCAAAGCACACGATAGACTTTAATCCAACGTTTGCCACCCAGATACTCTACAGCCTTTTCTGCATAATAACTCCACCCCAGGATGGTGGAGAAAGCAAAAGTAACAATACCGACAGTGAGGATTAACGTTCCGACAAAAGGAATTTTACCAAATGCAGCTTTGGTCAACGCACCGCCTTGCGTATGGTCAATATCGGGGAAAGCAATAATACTGCTCACAAGTACAAGCCCTGTAAGAGCACAAATAACAACTGTATCCCAAAATGTTCCGGTGGAAGAAACCAACGCTTGTCTTACAGGATTACGGGTTTGTGCGGCAGCGGCCACAATCGGGGCAGAACCCAGTCCCGATTCATTAGAGAACAATCCGCGGGCAATACCGTAACGGGCCGCCATCATAACAGTAGTCCCGACAAAACCACCACCTGCTGCGCGGGCGCTAAAGGCGGAGTCTACTATCAGGCAAACAGCGTCTTTCAAGTAAGCGGCATTCAGAAAGAGGATATACAAGCAGCCTAATACGTAGAATAACGCCATGAAAGGAACAAGTGTCGTACATACTTTAGCGATTCCTTTCACTCCGAAAAGAATAACTAAGGCGATTAATACGCTAATGATTCCGCCGGTTATGTGAGGAGAGATTCCGCAAGTTTCGTCCAGTAATAGAGAGATAGAATTGGTTTGTACGGTATTTCCGATTCCAAATGCAGCTACGGCCGTGAATATACAGAACAGGATAGCAAGCCAACGTAATTTCAGACCACGCTCCAAAGCATACATCGGTCCGCCCAGCATTTCGCCGTTTTCTGTTTGTACCCGGTATTTTATAGCCAGTAATCCTTCGGCATATTTGGTGGCAATTCCCAATACTCCGGTCAGCCAACACCAAAAGACAGCGCCGGGACCACCTAAAGAAACGGCGGTAGCTACTCCAATGATATTTCCCGTGCCGATAGTAGCAGCCAGTGAGGTAGCCAATGCTCCGAATTGGCTCACGTCTCCCGCCGCTCCTTTATCTTTCGTGACCGAAAGGCGGATAGCAGTAAATATCTTACGTTGCGGAAAACGCAGACGAATCGTTAGAAACAGGTGAGTGCCCAACAACATTATAATCATCGGCCATCCCCATAACCATGTACTTACTTGAGCAAAAAAATGGTCGAGTGCATCCATAGATTTTCTTTATCGTGTTAATATTCGACAAAGATAAGCATTTTGCCATTAACAATGGCAATAACAAAGCAATTAGATACTTAATAAATATTCGCCATACTGACTAAAGGTTCATACAATTTTTCTATATCTTGCGAATCCATTTCTATTTGTACCTGGTCGCCGGGCATTAGTTTCTGCCCTTTAGGAGCCCAGTCTTTCCGGTCACGGTGGACATTGATGATGATGCATCGCTCCGGCAGACGAAGTTCGTCTACAATCTTTCCGTCCAGATAAGAACCGCTCATGACTTCAACCGATAATGTATAGCGTGCTTCTTCTTTGAATGCGGGCGAGTGAATCATGTCCTCGTATAAAGTCACATTGAGAGGTTTTATTTGAAGCATTTCCGTGAAATAATAAGTTAATCCCCCAACTACGATAGAAGGATAGAAAACTTCCAGATGTCCTGTTATCTCGGTTATCAGTACGATAGCCGTCAATGGGGTACGGACTACCGCCACAAGAAAGGCGGACATACAAATCAACATGATATAACTGATATTCTCGTGAGCGATAAGTCCCTGTTGCACCATAATCAATGCTATGATTTGTCCGAGAAGCCCTCCTGTCACCAATGTAGGAATAAAATTACCGCCCGGCAAGCCTGAAGAAAAAGAGAATATGCTAAAAACCAAGTGTAATAGCATCATACCGACAATCCAGAGAATATGTGTATCCGGATGCATTGCCTGCGAAAGCAAGAATTGTTCTCCTCCACCGGTCAGGTTGAATTCTGCCATAGAGATAAGGAAAGCTATAAAAAGCAGATAGAGCATCTTCACATATTCCGGATGTTTAATGGCAGGATAGATACGTTTGACTTGAAGGGTGGTGATAGAAAAGAACTTTCCGAAAATGGAAACTACGGCAGCCAACAGAAGAAACAGTTTCACCTGCCCCCAAAAAGTCATTCCCGGTACAATGGCGTCTATATGAAAATAAGGATTCATGGGAAAAATCCAACTGGCTACCCCGCCGGCGACCACTCCTGCCAGAAGCGTGGTAATAGCCGTTTTAGGCGCATCGAACCGTTCGATGGATTCGATAACCAACAGTGATGAAGCCAACGGCGCAGCAAAAGCAGCCGCCAATCCCGCACCCGCACCGGCAGCCAATAATTGTTTCCGCTCACCACTAAGTACCCGTCCCCATTTGGATACCAAGTATCCCACATACGAGCCTATCTGTACGGAAGGACCTTCACGCCCCAAAGATAATCCGGTACTTAATGCGAGTATTCCACCCACAAACTTGGCTATCAATTCCCGAAAAGGATGTTTATAATCAACCCGTCCGTTAATGACTCCACGCGTCTGCGGAATCCCGCCGCCCGTAATGAGAGGCATTTTCTTTACCATCCAGGAGACGAATATAAGAATCCCCCACATCAACAGAAAAAGAGGAATATACCAATACCACTTCAAATGGGCATCAAAGAAATCGTGACGAAGATTGAAGAAAAACTGTAATAGATAATGGTAGGGCACGGCAATAAGTCCTGTCAGCAGTCCCACGAAGATACTGACAAAGTAAAGCCGCGCATCAATCAACTTCAACTTAAAGATTCGCCAACGGCCCTTATCCTTCAATTTATTGACAAAATCAAACATTCGGCAAGGTTTTCATTGTTTTCACGTAGGACAACAACAATCAAAACCCTGTTGTGGTTTTCAAACAAACAGAAATTTAAATTATCGTCCCATCATATTCAGACGAAGAATAGCGTGCACCATGAAATAGGAACCCAGCGCGTTGTAGTCGGTATCACGAATGGCAGTGGCGGTAATCGTACGTATCATTGAAACGTCCTGATGAAGGATATCATATATTTTGAAACGGAGCAACAATTGTTTCCGTTTCAGGAAGGCTTTTGACAACTGGCAGTTCCACATAAAGTTCTCGCGGGCATAGCCACTGTATCCATAGCCGGAACGTTGGAAATAAGTAAGATCGCTGAATAGTTCTATCCCCCACGGGAAGTAATATTGCATTTCCGTACCGAAACGGTAGTCGTACGTTTCGGTACGTGTCTCTTTCACATTATTATGGGAATTGTTGTAAAGCAATTCTGCACGGGCACTGATTTCCATTTGTTTCGTGCGGTATGTTAATTGCAGGCGTTGACGCGCCGTGAGATGCTTTACTGTACTCTTTACAGGCTCTTCCTTGTTTATGGTGCTATATCCGTTCTGATTTCTGTATTGCAGGTATGAATACGTGCGGAATATCCAGCTACGGTTTTTGAAAGGGGTATTGAGAGAAAAAGAGCCCAAAGCCCGCCAGTTACCGTTCAGATTGAGCGGAGTAGTGGTTCGCACTCCTGTTTCGCTGTCATAGGTCACTTGATTGGTCACACTGTTAATGGTGTTTTCTACCAGTGCGGTAGCAACTATATTCCGTTGATGTTTCGTATTATAGGAATTGAAATTCAATGTAAACGTGTTGATATAAGAAGGCTTCAGAGAGGGATTACCCACACGGATATTTAACGGGTTGGTACGGTCGGTCACGGGCTGAAGGTCGCGTATATTGGGCTGGCGGCTCTTTCCCCGATATACAATCTGCAAACGGGTACGTTTGGAGAACTTATAGCGGAAGTTGACAGTAGGTGAAAAATTAAAGACTGTCCTTTTCAACTGGTTCTCCGGGTCATTCTTCAGGATGGAATGGCTTATGGATTTCTGAGGTTCAAAGTCGGCACCGATATTATAATTGTATTTCTTCCGGGAAGTGCGGACAGCAAGGTTAAACAGGTGATTGCTGTACTGATTTTCAAATTGGTTGCTTGCTTCTTCATCATAGTCGGGAGTAAATTCTTCCAGTTCCTTATCCCAGTTGTAGACGAAATGGTCGGAGTTGTTCACCCGATATTGATAGCTATAACGGAACTGAAGAAAGTGCAACCAGGGTAACGGTTCTACATAGACTAACTGCAAACGGTAGTTGTAACCGTCTACGTCGTCTTCTATCCTTTGGTTTTGGACTTTTTCCGTATTATTCTTAAAATAGTGTGTAGTAGAAAGATTCTGTCTGTCTGTTGAAGAAGCATTCGTGCCATAATCTACTTTCAATGCTACGTTTCTTCCCATCCGGCTGAGTTTCCGGCTAAGTTGCAGCATCATCGTCATATTATAGGAAGAGTTATGATTCGTTCCTGATGATTCTTTTTCATTGAGCAGGACATCATTCTCCCACCCTTGCTGAAAACTTTCATTCCTTCTGTCGTTGACTGCCGTACGATATTGGGGACGGAAAATCAATGTGGTTACAGAGTCCATTTTCCATTCCAGAGATGCGTTCGCTATCAGATTATCATTTTTCAACCGGTTGCGGCCGGTGCTCTGAGTGATGGACTTGTCCTGACGGAGAAAATTATCGACCGTTGTATGGCTGTCTTCCAGACGGTCTGTTCCAACATACTGGATATTCGAACGGAACTTGACCCGCTGCCAGTCATAAGTAGCATTCACACCCAAGGAACGGGAAGTGGTCAGCCCTTTTTGCGTGCGCAGATTGCCGCTGGAACTGGCGGATTCTCTCTGCATCTCGGAAAAGCCCTGATTATTCGTATTGTTCAGGTTTCCGATAATTGTCAGTTGGGAGTTGTCCCGAAAGCGGTTCAGGGTATTGGCAAGTTCGTAACGGTCTTTACTACCATATCCGCCCATAAAGTTCTCCATCCAACCCAACTTCATGTTTTTCTTTACCGACAGGTCGAGAATCATTTCTTCTTCCCCATCGTCAATACCGGTAAGACGCGCCAGGTCGGATTTACGTTCATATGCTTTCAACTTTTCTACCATTTCTACTGGAAGATTCTTGAGTGCCGCTTTCGGGTCGTCGGAAAAGAATTCTTTTCCGTCTACCAGTATCTTCTTCACTTCTTTTCCGTGAATCAGCAGTTTTCCATCCGCATCAATCTCGCCACCGGGAAGTTGTTTCACTAAATCTTCCAGCATCGAACCTTCGGGAGTGCGATAAGCAGACGCATTAAAAACGGTTGTATCTCCTTCGGTCACAGCCATAGGCGCCTGACCTACCACAACTGTTTCATCCAAAGCGATTGCTTCTGAGTTTAAAGGAATATCACCTAAAGCATTCTTATTGCCATTTGCCGCAGGTGAAACAGCGCGATAAACCGGAGTGTATCCGATAAAAGAGACATGAAGTAGCAAAGCCTTATTCTTAGGAGCAGTGGCGGCTAACTGGAATTTTCCCTGTGCATCGGTTGCCCCGCCCGCCAACATTGCACTATCCGGTAAAGCCAAAAGCCGGACCGTAGCAAACGGTACCGGCTCATAGGTTTCTGAGTCAACAACACGTCCGGCAAAACGCTCTCCACCGGACTGCGCATAAACAGCCAAACTAATCAGTAAGAAGACATAACAACTAATCAAACGGTACTGAAAAGAATACTTATGACTGCCTATGTTCAAATTGTGTTGATTTAGTAAAATAAAACTCTAATAAAATAAACCTAGTCTCTGCTTTTAACTTTGACGCGGAGAGCGAGATTTCTGTCCCTGATGGTGGTGTCCTTGTCCGGGCTTCTGTCCTTTTCTACGGTCAAACTCTTTTTTGAACTTATTCGCATTGCTTTTCTCCTGCTGATAAACCTTCATTATCTGCTTCTGAGACAGTATCTTGCTGAATTCATTGTAATATTTTTCACGAACATCGAGCATCTTACGGCTTTGGGCAAACTGGTTTTTCAGCATCGTTGCTATTTCAGCATCAGTCATAGCCGGTCTTTGACCTTCTTTTTTTGCGTCCGCTTCCGTACCCTGCGGCTTTTCTGCTCTTGGTTTGCGATTCATCACACGACATTCGCGCAATTCTTTCAGATATTTCTCATAAACCGGAGTAAACTTAGCAGCAGTCGCATCATCCAGCATCAATGTCTTAACCATCTGATTGGTTTGCATCTGCACTATTTGTTCCGGTGTAGGACGCTGCTTCCTCTCTTTATTGTCTTTGTTTTGAGCAGAAAGGGACATTTGGCTTCCTATCAAAAGAGCAGCCAAAATTACATAAATAAATTTCATCTTCATAATCTTCACGTTTTAATAATTGATTGATTCACTTAATTCAAAAATATATCGTTTTCAGAGAAGCTGACGAGCTCTTCCAACTCCTCATCCGATAGTTCTTTAATCCATTTGTCTTCAGTATCCGTGCCTTTGCTTCTTTCAACAGCCAATACATTCGACGAAGACGGCTTGACATCATCTGTCTGATAAAAAGACGGAACGAACAAAAGCCCTGCCAACATAGCCGCTATGGCAACTGCCGTAGAAATGACCAGCTTCATGTGGGATTTCCGCTGCTGTTTCATTCCGGTACGCTCCATTACCTTCCGCTGCATATCCTCGAAGAAGCCGTCGGGGGTAGTGTAAGGTGTCCGTTTACCAATATCGTCAAAATCAAAATCTTTTTTCATCGTTCTATCTGTTTAATATATATTCCTTTATCTTCTCCTTCGCATAGTGGTAATTCACTTTGAGTGTTTCCACTTTACTATCCAGCACACGCGCAATCTCATCGTATTCAAGTTCATCATAATAACGTAAGTTGAATACAAGCCGTTGCTTTTCCGGCAAACTCAAAATGGCTTCCTGAAACTTCACTGCCAGTTCATTTTCATAATCAATGTAATCGGAAGCTTTCAGTTTGCCCATCAACTCTTCCTGTACATCTTCCGCAGAAACGACTCCTTCTTCTTTACGACTGTTCAACAAGCGTAAACTTTCATTTGTCGCAATCCGGTAAATCCAGGTTGACAGTGAACTTTCTTCGCGAAACTGGTCGATATGCCGGAATACCCGGATAAAGACTTCCTGAAGTACATCTTCCGCATCTTCGTGGGATACGACCAGTCTACGGATATAATTGTATATCGGCACCTGGAAAGAGTCCATCAGCATCTTGAATCCCCGTTCGCGATTCGAGGCACAAGCTTCACGAATTTTATTCTCGTTTATCATCAATTCTTTTTCTGAGCTTTATTAGTTAGAACGCAGAAGGATATGGAAGTTAAATACGGGATTTCGTATTTTGCTTTTATTAACAGGAGAAGAGGAAAAAGAAAGGTTGCGGGCAGAGAAAGAAAGAGGATATATCAAAAATCAATCATCTATAATAATATTCAGGCACGGATTACGCGCCTGAATAAAAGACATAAAGGAGCTGTGACACACCCTTATTTATAAACCGTAAAACAGGAAGATTATTACCAGAACTTATTATATTCCGCACTATATTCGAAACCAACAGCTTTCAACTGATTCACTAACTCATCCTTATTTACGTCCATATCTTCACAAAGTTCATCAAGCGAAGAATAACAGTCTCTCAATTTCATATTGACAACGCTGAACAGCATCATCGGGTCTTTTGGTAATTCCATAACATACAATCTTTTTAAACCGGATGCAAAGTTACAGCAATCCCATCGAACGGCAAAACAAATCAATCACCTATTTCTTCTATCTTCAAAGAGACTTTTTCTATCAGTTTGCTGATTTCCGCCTCCAACGGAATGACATTGAATTCCTTCCAAAAATCTTCGTCATATTTGAAGTTCGTATCAGAAAAGATGGTACGGGTGGGCAACCTGTCCGTGCGGGGAAATGCCGTCACTTGTTCGGTATCCACTTTACAAGTAATCATCTCGAACCATATATGCAGGTCCTGATTACTGAAGAGCATACGTCTCCGTTTAACCTTAAAATGAAGGTCGCCACGAATGTGATGGATATAATAAGTTCCCTGCCAGGGCTTATAAGAAATGGTATATACCACTTTTTGCGGAATTATCCGGATATTGCGCGTACTTCTTTCTACAAACATGCCGGATGCATCTTTTACATATTTCGGATGGACTTCCAAACG